>CAZZFH010000170.1:0-5473 GCA_964653295.1 uncultured Candidatus Bathyarchaeia archaeon
TCAGGATGGCGGGTAACATCAGGAGGAGCCTGGAGGCGGAGCTGTACTTCTACTCAAGGATGTTCGGGTTCACCCCGGGCGACGATTTGGAGCCCGTCCACATCGAGAACTTGGAGTGATTTTATTTTTCCCTTCACGTTTCACATTTTTTTTGGGCTTTTACCCAAGCGTACGCGTCATTTGAATAGTATTATTGTATGATATCAGGTCCTTCAGAGCCCCATTCTCCTAGCTCGTAGAACGTTGCGTCTAGACTTTCATCTTTTATATAGTCTCTTGTTTCATCGTCTTCGGTAGCTATTATTACTTGGAAATCTTTAGTTAGCTCGGATACTAGTTCTGCGAATGCCTTTTTATGAGCGTCATCCATGTTTTGGGTTGGATCGTCCAGAGTTAATAGGGGTAGTTGTCCCTTCAGTAGTTTACTGTTTGACATGAATATGCTCAAGGCTACCACGTTTAGTTGGGCTGTGCTGAATCTTGTGGGTATGTAAGTTGCTTCTCTTTCGCTAGTTGCTCTGAAGCTGAACTGTAGTGGGTCTTCTTTTTCGATGTC
The DNA here is from genome assembly GCA_964653295.1 of uncultured Candidatus Bathyarchaeia archaeon. Classification (GTDB taxonomy): domain Archaea; phylum Thermoproteota; class Bathyarchaeia; order TCS64; family TCS64; genus RBG-16-57-9. The sequence goes on from CAZZFH010000170.1 coordinate 557, forward strand.
TATTTTAATACAATTAAAGTAGGGATGACCTAGTATAGCTTGGTAGTAGTCGTTCATTATTTCCTCGAGTTCTCGTATCTGATTCATGGACTCTTCTTTCTGGTACTCGGTCATTGCCTGTCTGATGGAATCTAGCGCGGCTTCTAGAACGAGCAAGTTTGTTTTTCTCTGTTCCAGTTCCTCAAGCTGTATGTTCAGAGCTGGGAGTTCTTTCTCCATATTCTCTGTGTTCTCTTCATCCCTTAGGTAGATGAGAACCTCAGATAGTCTCGCACTTGTGGTTTGAATAGTATCCAACTCGGAAGTATCTTCGAGTTGTTTCAATTCTTCTGTGATTTCGTTGATGATCTCAGATGAGGCTTGTATGAGAAGATTTCCCTCTAACTGTTTGCCGGTTTCCTCCTGTAGGCCTTTTCTAGAATTGCTGATTTCTTGGTTCAGGTAGTTGTACTGCTTGATTTTCTCATCAACTTCAGTGATCTGTGTGAGAGTATCGTTCAGTATGTTTTGGTTCTCTTGTGCTTGCGATAGGAGGTCTTGCTGTAATGAATCTAGGTCTACATCGTCAAGGCTTCCTACGAGTGCTTCGAGATTCTTCTCAACTGTTTCAAGGTTGGTTTTATATTGTTTTATCTTTTTTTCTCTCGTCTCGATGTTTGACTTGGCCTCTTTCAGTTCTTGGATCAGATCGTTAATTTTGTCCCGAGATTTCTCCAGTTTGGTTATTTGGTTGGATATTTCTTCTGATACCTTTGATCTCAAATCGTTGACAAGCTGTTGTGTCTTTATTGATTGGTTACACACCGGGCAGTGGTCCATGTTGCTTGACTGGATAAGATCAGCAGCGAGTTTAACGACTCTATTTTGCCCTGAGAATTGGGTCAACTGGTTGGTGATCTTTTCTACCTTTTTCTCGTAATCTACTATGTTATTTTTAATTGTTTCAAGGGTACCATACTTTTGGATGAGTTCTTCAAATTCTTCCCTTGATTTAGTATGTTGTTCCTCTGCTGTCTCTAGCTGGGCTTTGAGTGATGGCAGTTTTAACAGGATTCCTTGAGTGCTTCTTATTGATTTCTCGAGGGTTGTTTTCGTTGTGTTTAGTTCTGTTTTCTTTTTTTCTAGTGAGGGTATGTCAAGGGTTTCATATTCTTTGAAGTGTGTTAACGCAGTCTCGTAGCGTGCAATTAAGTTTTTCAGATTCTGTATTTTCGTTGCCTTTGATTGGATTGTTTGCATTCTTTTCCTGTCGAGTGTAGTCGTGTCCTCTTCTATTCGTCGATTTGAGGATAATAGGGACTCAACTGTAGATGTTACTTCGGGGTGTATGATGCTACCGATTCCATATTTGGCTGATAGGGCGTCGATAGTGTTTCTCGAGTTCTCGATTTGACCCAGAGCCCATGAGGATTCGAGCTGTTCCTCACGATAACCTTTTTGCATCAACTCGAATTTCAACTGGTCCAGGTTATTCCGGAGGTTAATGACCAGTTGTATTCTGTCCTTGTTCAGTGACTCGATTCTGGCTTCCAGGTTTTTTATCTCACTGTTGAATGTTCTTTTCTGGTCTAGGGATTTTGTGAACTCCTTAATGTCATATGTGCCGAGGAGCTTCTCTATTACTGCGCTTCTTTCAGTTGGGCTATATGTCAGTGCGTCTCTGATAGTTTCTTGGTGTAGGAATTTACTTCTTGAAAATTCTTCAAGGTCTATTTGGAAGGCTGTCTCGAGGAACGATGATGCTTCCTCGTCTTTGTAAGATCTGTCTGCCTCTAAATACAAATTATGTTTTCCAGAGGAGGTACTTTTGGTACGGTTTTTTGACCTCGACAGTCTGACCTCTTGGGGGCCTGAGAATGTTAATTCGACATTGGCCTGTCCTGCGTTGGTAAAAGCGTTTACTATTGCGTCCTCTTTTGAGAAGTCTCCTCTTTTCATGTAGGGTATATCTCCAGCGATACACCACTCTATGGCTTGAAGGATGCTGCTTTTCCCCGACCCGTTGGGTCCATGAATCACTGTGAGCTTTGGATCTAATGTGATTTCCCTAGGTTTGTTGAATCCTCTGATGCCCTCAAGTCTAACTTTGTTAATTTGATACATGTAATCTATGCCCCCGCTAGGCTCCTTATCCGGGATTGAATGGTTTCCTTGACCTCCTCGGGGCCTCCTTCATTATATGCTTCAAGTAGGTCTCTGAAGAGTTCTTTATCGTCCCCTCTTGGGAGTCTTTTCTCCACGTATAGCCTAATATCTTGTTTCAATTCTACTCACCGGCACCCTTTCTATCTATTATCTCTAATTTGTAGAAAAAACTATCTGTTCGTTCTTTAATAATTGCTAAATAGTAAATATTAACAGTATGTTCAATGGCGTCTGATATTGGACCTCTATTGTGTATGCTTTTTCCGCTTGTTCAGGATGCGGCTTCAAGATATAGAGATGTGAAAGGTAAGGGCCACCTCTTCGAGGACGAAGTGTCCAGGTGCATATACGGTTTCGCTGCGGAGTACGGTTTCGAGTCGCATCCACCAAGGTTGACTCTTGATTATGGTACTTTTTCTGGGAATCGGCATCAGTTCGACGCCTCACTGATGAAAAGGGATACTGTTTATCTCATTGAATGTAAGAACACCCAGAAGGCGGCCAAGGATTATCTTTACTATTTTAACGCGAAGATCATGGATTATGTGGATTGTGAGAGTAATCGGGATTTGATCTTTTCAGGGATCTTTGTATCGGCGGTTCCCGTTGCTGAGAGTGCATTGAGGTATGCGCTTGCTTATAGTATCAGGGTTGTTTCGCCTGATCTTCCTCCGCCCGAGTTGATTCATGGATGTGGAGACGCCGCGTTAGACTCACTGTCACAGGATCTGATTACGAAACTGGATTCACCCAGAGGAGAGTCTAGTGTCAGTGCTGATAGGCTTCTCGTCGAGTATCGTTACCTTTGTAGCCGGTGGAGGGATCTCGATGGCTAACAGGCTGGGTACGGTTCCTCTGGTGAGGCGGATAGCGTACCTCGAAACATATCTCAAGGGGATCAAACATGGAAGGTCAAAGGAGGCGCTGGAAGCCGCGCTGGTTGATAAGAAGGAGGAGATCGAGCTGGAGAAGAGCATCGCGCTTGGCCGCGGACAAGCATCACGTGCCAAGAGTTCGGGAGCTGCTTACCTTCTAAGATATTGCTACAGGTTGTCACGGGACCTTGGGTTGATTTCTGTTGGTGATTCAAAGAACTTGCTCTCCGATAGTGGCGCATACTTCTTGGATTCGGGAAAACCTGAAAGGGTCAGGCTCCTAACTGAGACGTACTCTGAGGCTTATCCCCATCTTTACGTTTTGATTGGCGTCCTACTTAGGATGGATGGGTTGATTTCTCTTCCGTTTGAGAAGGACTCGTTCGACTCCAAAGTGGAGACATATGGGCTCGGTATGAGTCAGGTTGTCTTCGATAGTGTACGTGATATGGTGGCTTACATGGGGTTGGTGAATTGGAGGATTGGGGGCACGGGTGAGGAACGCATTCAATATGTGTACCTGACGTGCAGGCCGCAGATTGAATCAAGTGGAGATTACTTGGCGAGGATCGCAGCCAGTGGACGGTGGTTGTTTTTCGCCGAAAACGAGGTGTTAAGGGATGGTTTCCGGGAAGTTCTCTGGGAGAGCTACCTTAACCTCGCTGAAGGTGTCCCTGGGTCTCCAGTTTTCTACTCTGGTGTCCGTGATGAAGTATGCTACTTGCTGCGGATTACTGACGACCAGTTTGACCGTGAGGTATCTGACATGATGATTGGCGACGAGGCTTTGAAAGTCTATGGATCTGAAGGATTTCTACCCTATCGAAGCGACTCCGCTGGCATGTGGAAGAGCCTGCCCCCAAAAAACGTTTGGGGTGATTATATAGTTTACCTGAGGATTGAGAGAAACTGACGATGTCTAAATACAAAGATTATTTTCTTTCAGATAACCCGTTCCCGGAGACAGCTGTATGTGACCCATATAGCAGGGATCCAAGGTTGAACGGCAGCATTTTTTGCAGGGAGATTTTCGAGGAAAAGATGAGGGAGTTGGAGGCCCGTACAGAGAACTCGGTTAACCTGATCTATGTTTCAGGGAACCAGTATGACAGGGGTTTGGGTAAGTCCGCCCTCATGATTAATCACTATAAGACGTTGAGGGAACTTGATGGGGTTACATGTGCCTATGTTCGATGCGCTGAGAAAGAAAAACCGGAGGACACGGCGAAGAAAACCATACTCGTTTGGCATGAGAAGGGTTTTCTCTGGGAGGCCTTCAAGGAATCATTCACGGCATTTAGTGAGGCTGACCGTGACCCGCTTCTGCAGCCTACCTCAGTTAGGAAGATGTTTCAGGATTACCCTGAACCCCCGGATGTCTTACCGGTTCCACGCTACACGTATGTGAGGGACATTGGCCATAAGATTGACAGCTACGTGGGATGGCTGAGCGACGTTATTGACGCTGACGCGAGGCCTCTGGCTGAGATATTTGGGAATTATCTTTCAAGTCCATCAGAGCTTCCAGATACGCTGGGTAGCAGGAAGGTGGACTGCATCGCTGTCTACCATGCTTGCCTAAAGTTCCTTAGCGCCTACGGGTATTCGAAGCATTATGTGTTCTTTGACCAGTTCGAGGACATGGTGATGGGGGTCTCCAAGAGCAAGATAGGGAGTTTTGCTCTTGCTATGAAGAGTCTTCTAAGCGGGGCCTCCGGGCCTAGCATCTTCGTGTCTCTTCACCCGAACTCGGAGATGAAGCTGAAGCTACCGGCTGCAAGGGACTTGACGAGTGTGGCTCCGTTTGACGATTTCCATAGGGTAAACCTATTGGCTCTGGATGTTGCCCCTGAGAAGGCTGTTTCCTTGGCTGAGGAATATCTAAGGCATTATCGTG
>CAZZFH010000171.1:0-5457 GCA_964653295.1 uncultured Candidatus Bathyarchaeia archaeon
AATTGATTACACTAGCACAAAGATGCATGAAGAGTCCAATAGAACCTTCACGAGTTCATTGAAGAGCAGTCTTTGTATTATTTTCATGATGAACGTCCTCAAAGGTCCATGCAAAGATAAACGCATCAGACAAGCTCTCAACTATGGGCTTGATATAGATGAGGTAGTCAAGCAAGTCAAGCTTGGGGCAGCAACGAGGCTGAATGGATACATGACTCCACATCATTTTGGACACAATCCAGAGACAAATCCGTATCCCTATGACCCTGATCGAGCCAAAGCCTTGCTGAATGAAGCGGGCTATAGGGATGGTTTGAAGCTCCCCATCGATATCCCTACAACGATGCCTGATGAGGCGCCTATGCTGGGTGAATTGATGAAGGAGTATTATGCCAAGATTGGGATAGACGTGGAGCTAGTTAGTTACAGTGATAGACCAGCCTACGCTGAGATGGTCCGGGATAAAAACATCCACGATCTCTGCTGCTTCGACTCGAGTCCCCTGAGCACCTTCAGGGTTCTGAGAGAGAAGATTCACTCTGGTCATAAGGGTCCATGGTGGGAAGGCTATAGCAATATTGAGGTGGATACGATGATTGATCTAGCTCAGAAAACCTTTGATGATAAGAAACGTGAGGCAATCTACCGGCAAGTATTCCAGAAAATAAGAGACGATGCCCCATGGATCTTCCTCTACAGACCAACATATTACTGGGCGCTATCAAAGGAGCTTGAGGGCTGGAAACCCGCCTCAACTGGGAGACTCCAATTGGCCGATTAACCTACTCCCCATATGGCTTGGTGTCAAAGGTTAGGAACTCTATCACATAGCCTTCGGGGTCCCATGTTAGGAATCCTCTCATGTCTATGTCTGAGCCTTTCTGGGGTGGATGATTTGTCTTTACTCCTTTTTCCTCAAGCATTTTGTACCATGCTTCTACGTCTTCGACGAATACGCTGAGCATCACTGGTTTTTTTGCTTGTGGCTTCAGGTAGCCTTTCTCCGCGTTGACTAATCCAATGTGGCTGTCTTTTCCGACTTTGAATATCTTGACCCAGTCTCGGTTCATGACTTCTTCGAAGCCCAATGTTTCCCTGTAGAAATCGGCTGCTTTCTCTATATCATTATAGTAGGTGAAAGTGATCATTCCCTCGATGCCTTTCATATCAATCAACTTTTCATGTCTATGTAGGGATAAAAGTTGAACTATTAGCTGCCATACGGCTTCTTGAGCCACTGGAGTATTTCTAGAAGGTACCCTTCTGGGTCTCTGAATAACATGGTCTTCATTTCAAGGTAGCCTTGTTTCTCGGGTGGCTGTTCTATCTCGACCCCTTTTTCTTTGAGATGCTTGTGCCATCCTTCTATATCGTCGCTGAACCAGCTGAGCATCACAGGCTTGGACTCCATGAATTTTAAATAACCAACATTCCCATCCACGAGACCCACATGAGACCCCTCGTGAACCCGAAAAACCTTCGCCAGTTCAATATCAATAACTCTCTCGAAACCTAGAACCTCATCATAGAATCTTGTTGCTCTAACCAGATCCTTGTAGTAGAAGAAAGTGATGGTCCCATTGATGTTCATAATCGTATCGTCATTAATCTGGTTAAAGCCTATAAATATCTGTACAGTGACCATTGGCGGCTTAATGGCTCAGGGAGTGAAAAAATACTCTAGATGCTTTAAGGTCTAAAAAAGTGGGAGATACCCCTACAGTTTTTCTATGTTTTCCTCTACGAGGTAATACTTGCCATCGTGTTCAACGATTATTCCAATTGGACTCAGCCTCATCTGCACCATCATCTCAAAGTGATCTGGTAACCCAAGTTCCCCAAGGGTTTTAGCCTTCTCGGGTGATGTGGCGTCCTCTTCCTTGAAAATCTCAACTATCTCTTTGAGCCGCTGGTGCATCATCTCCGGTGATGAGCCTCCTCCCATGCCGTGACCCATGCCCCTTCTTGGCATGTCTATTTTGGGTTGGATGGGTTCAAAGACCTCGACTGGTTTGATGTACTCGAAGTCCGCGTCATCTATTGTTCCCTTGAACTGGCTCATGTAGAGATTGTAGTAGAAGCCCTTCTTATCGAGTAGCTCCTTGTGGGTTCCCCGCTCGATGATCTCTCCGTCTCTGATAACCAGCACCATGTCTGCGTTTCTGATTGTGCTGAGTCTGTGTGCGATTACGAAGCTGGTTCTTCCCTTCATGAGGTTCAATAATGCTTGCTGTATCTGTATCTCGGTTCTCGTGTCTACGCTGCTTGTAGCCTCGTCCAGTATCAGTATCGCTGGGTCTGCTACGATGGCACGCGCGATGCTGAGTAACTGTCTTTGTCCTTGGCTCAGGTTGGTGGCTCGCTCGCTTAGATTGGTTTGGTATCCTTGGGGTAGGCGTCTGATGAATCCGTCTGCGTTAGCTAGCCTTGCTGCGGCTATGCAGTCCTCGTCTGTTGCCTCAAGGTTACCGTATCTGATGTTTTCCATTACTGTGCCGCTGAATAGGAATACATCTTGGAGTACTATGCCGAGTTGTCTTCTTAGATCGTCTTTCTTGATCTCTTTGATGTTCATGCCGTCGATGGTTATGCTTCCCTCTTGTATATCGTAGAACCTTGTTAGTACGTTGACGATTGTGGTTTTTCCAGCTCCTGTAGGTCCTACTAGTGCTATTGTTTGTCCCGGTTCTGCCTTCAGATTGATGTCCTTGAGTACCTGTTGCCCTGGGAGGTACCCGAAGTCAACATTATTGAAGACCACCTCTCCTTCAAGATCGTATATTGTTTTGGCGTCTTCAGCGTCTTTCAGCTCGGGTTCTATATCGATTATCTCGAATATCCGTTCCGCTCCAGCCAGTGCTGATAGTATGCTATTGTATAGGTTGGCAAAGTGCCGTAGTGGGTCAGCAAACCTCCTGCTATATGTGATGAATGCTGCGATAACCCCCACTGTTACCATTCCTTTGATAGCCATGTAGCTACCCACACCAGCTACTATTGCTATGTTTACATTGCTCAGTATCCCTACTAGTGGCGGGATGAGCATGGCATAGGTCATGGCCTTGATACCCAAGTCTCTGACATTTGTGTTCATGGTGGTGAATTTTCTGTTCACCGATTCCTGCTGGTCGAAGGCGATTACATTCCGCTGTCCTGTAATGGTTTCTTGCATTGTGCTGTTTAGCATCCCGAGGTTCATCTGGAGTCCTCTGAAGCTATCACGGGTTCTTCCCCCTATTAGTGCGGTCATTATCACCATTATCGGGAATACTATGAGGCTCGCTAGGGCGAGTCTAATGTTCAGGCTGAACATCAGCACGAGTATCCCAATTAGTGTTACTAGGCTGCTGATTAATTGTGTAACGTTGTTGGATATGGCTTGACCTATGGCGTCTATATCATTGGTTAGTCTGCTCATCAAGTCTCCAGATGGGTGTGTATCGAAGAAGCTGAGGCTCAGTGTCTCCATGTGTTCGAAGAGTTCTTTCCGTAGCTTTTTCAGGCTTCGCTGGCTTATCGTAGCCATCATATAGCCTGCGCCCATGGATGCGATAGCTCCTGCGATGTAAATCCCGAGGATTAACCATACTATCCTGATTAATCCCTCTTTGTCGCCTCCAATTATGAACTGGTCGATGGCGACACCTTGAAGGTAAGGGCCTGCTAAACTTAGTAGTGTATTGCCTACTGTCAGTACAGAGACTATTAGAAGTTGTAGCTTGTACTCGTTTAGGTATCCTAGTAGTCGTTTGAATGCTCCACGTGTGTCTTTTGGTTTCTCGATGGCTCCCATTGCGCCGTGTCGGCGAGGCATAGGTTGAGCGCTTTGTGTTTCTTTTTCGTTGTTTCTGTTGGAGTTGCTCATTGATGTGCGCCTCCGTTGCCGAGTTGGCTATCATATATCTCCTTATAGATGGGGCTGGTCTCCATTAACTCGCTGTGGGTTCCTTCCGCGACGATGCTTCCTTCGTCTAGTACGAGTATTTTATCTGCGTTCAGTACTGTGCTGATTCGTTGGGCTACCACGAACCGTGTGGTTTCCGAGAGCTGCTCCTCAAGGGCTTCCTCTATCTTGATCTCTGTCTCGATATCTACGGCGCTGGTGCTGTCATCCAGTATCAGTATCTTGGGTTTGATCAATAATGCCCGTGCGATGGCTACTCTTTGTTTCTGCCCACCGCTAAGTGTAGTGCCCCTTTCCCCTACAGTTGTATCGTATCCGTTGGGGAAACCCATGATGAATTCGTGTGCTTGTGCTGCCTTTGCCGCTTTCACTACTTCCTCTTCTGGAGCATCTGGTCTACCGTACCTGATATTATCCCTGATGGTCCCACTGAATAAGGCAACATCTTGGAGACTAACTCCTATGTGGCTTCTCAGGTTCTCCATCTCGATATCCCTGACATCAACACCATCAATAGTTACCTGTCCCTTGTTAACGTCATAGAATCTAGGTATCAGGTTAATTAAACTGGATTTCCCTGAACCAGTAGAGCCCAAGATGGCGACTGTCTGTGCTGGTTCAGCCGTGAAGTTAATGTTGGTGAGAACCGGGTCGCCGCCATCGTCTCTGTAGCTGAACTCTACATCGTTGAACTCCACCTTGCCTTTGATATCTGTCATTATCATTGGCTCTATTTTGTCTTGGACTTCTGACTCGGAATCCAGTACCTGCATTATTCTCTCAGCTGAAGCATTGGCTGCACTGATCTGTCCAGCCATCATGGCGAGCATCATGACAGGGAACATGGTACTGAAGACGTAGTTTATGAACGCCATGATGGTCCCCACACTGGTAGTACCGGCGAAGACCTGCAAGCCACCAAAGTAGATTATGGCGACTGTTCCAAGGTTCATGACTACCATAACCATAGGGAAGAAGATGCTTAGCAATTGCATGAAGGAAAGCTGGGTCTCGTATAGTTGTTGGTTAGCGTCCTCGAATCTTTGATTCTCATACTCTCTTCGCACGAACGCCTTGACCACTCGGATTCCTGTCAGGTTCTCCTGCATTACTTGGTTCAGGAATTCTAATCTCTCCTGTACCTTGGCGAAGTAAGGCTGTACCTTGCCGATGAACAGGGCAACCATTATCGTGGTTACAGGTATCAGCACAAACATGATTTTGGCTAATTCGAAGTTCGTGAGAACCATTATACTAATGCTTCCGATGAACATTAGTGGTGCCCTCGTGAACATCCTGAGAAGCATTAAGAAGAACATCTGAACTTGACTAAGATCGCTTGTGAGTCTCGTGAGCAACTGCCCAGTCGTAAAATCATCAAGGTTTCCAAAACTGAATGTCTGTATCTTCTTGAACACTGATTCTCTGATGTCTGCCTCTATGTTTCTCGCTGCTCGAACTGCGAAAACAGTGTTTCCCACCATGAAGATGGCGCTCAATATACTGGCGCCGATCATGAGGAGGCTTGTTGTAATTATTTTATTCATATCTTG
>CAZZFH010000172.1:0-5444 GCA_964653295.1 uncultured Candidatus Bathyarchaeia archaeon
TCCTGCAGCCTACTCACTATTTCAATAAGCTGCGCGCCAAGCACCGGACTAGACACATCATCCACGACACGGGTACAAAGATAAAGGATCCCCCGATCCAAATGATCCAAAGCTCGGTACAGCACTCTACGCCGTATAGCCTTGAGCCTAATCTCTTCGAGGAACCCACGAGTAAACATCTTTACTCAAACCACTCTCATAATTATTAAAATAACCGCTCTATACAAAGTCTCCATCAAATTATACAATTAGTTGAGAGTAGAGTACTTAAAGATATCAATATGAAAACAAGATGTAACTGCAATCGAACAAAAAAACATTTGTTAGTATCTGAACATGAATTAAATTCCCTAGATATCTCCACTATGAAACCCACACCAAATTACCTATTGATAAAAACAGGTAAAACAGGGAAGAGGCTACAAAAAAGACTATTAAAGAAAAATCACGCTTCTCAAAAAAAGTGTACAAGGCTACGGAACCGAAGAGCCCTAAGGGCAAATTGAATAGTAGCCGGGACTTGTTCGTCTCATCGGAGAAAAAGAAGACAACCGACGACAAAAAAATCAGCATATACAGGTACCGCACAGGCAACCGACAGCCACATAACAAGTACACCCCAACGACAGCTAAGCCAAGCAATACTACGTTCGACATGAATCCACCGTAAAGATACCTGAAACTGAAGATGCTGTTGAACCAGAAATCGCCGAGACCGATGAGCCCACGGGCCGCGGTCACCGTCGCCGTGGCTCCTCCACTGCTCCTTAACACTACAGTCTTCACTATCTCGGCAAATCCAATGGGCAACAGATACCCCCCCAAGTACACCACCCTATCCAAGTATCCTGGTTCCTTCCTGTACCAGAGATACCCTATAAGTGGCACCAACCCCGCCAGATACTGGTCCAAGGTCCACGGGTGAGTTAAAACTAGCAGACACCCCCACAATGAAGCAAAACACAGTACACGCACACTCATCTCACGGATCGCCTTGAACAGCAACCCAAGAGAAAACAGAGCCAAACATAAAGCCAACATATTCGAAAGGAAATAGGCATACATACCCACAGTCACCACGTACCCAGTCGCAGACAGGAAGGCACACCACGCTGCAACCCGGGAATTACGGAAACACTCCCACCCAAAATAATAGGACGACAACACGAAAAGAGGGTTAAGGAGAACAGGCATGAAACGGAAGGCTGAGGCAACATCGAGACCTGTTAGCCGTTTGAATAATACGTAGACCCCGAAGAAAAAGATACGGCTACTATCAACACCCCTCTCAAACCAACGAACATAAGCGGGCACATCCACCCCCACCTCTAAACCCGCAGGATTCACCGCCGGAAAATAGGGGTAAACAGCCACGTATAGAGCTACGCACATCGAGAACAGGAGCAAAGCCACGCTGAAGCGATCCACCCCCCGATTCTCAATCTCAAACTCATGTAACTTTAAACCGCTAAGCCTAACCAACGGCTTCAACAGCCAGAAGAACATAAAAGCCAACGCCAGCAACGGCGCCAGATACCCCAGAACACTGTAGACCCTCAGCTGAAGCAAGGCGACCTCCCCAAAAGGACTAGCCAAGCCGAGGGGCACCAAAACCCCATAATGAAACACGCCTAATCCATTGAAGAATGCCACTACCAACAAAAGCGCCTTTGTGAACCTAGCCCTGTCCCCGCCCCAAAGCAGCCCCCCAAACGCCATGCACACTGAAGCCACACCAAGCCCGAACCCCACATCAAAAAAAATTAAAAGCAACGGCAATGTAGCCAACAGCTGCCTAAACTTACCCTTATAAGTGTAGATGCCGACCCACACCAGCGCCAGAAAAGCCAAAGGAACAACCAGACTGAAACCCAGTTCAAACCTCTCAGTCAACGTCACCCGCATGATATTAGGGTAGATCAGCACCCCAAAAAAGTCCAGAAGCTGCAGCGACCCCACTAACAACTGAGAAACTAGAAGTAATGAAACATACCAGCTACCCAGACCCCGGAACTTCAAACCAAAGAAAGCAAGGCACTAACCATATATTAAACTAAGCAAGTCCAAAACTAATCACGCCCAGACAGCTCTCCACTGTAAAGCTACAAGTCAATTGGATCCAATACTTGTGATACATAGACACCGTATACCAGAAAACAAGATCCATGCAGTAATGCGAGCAACACACCTCCAACATAAGCCACAAAAATCCACGCGTTTTAGATCCATTCGGGAAGTGTTTTTACTAGATAAGACGTTTTTCTCTATTAGAAGGAATTTTCCTTGAAAAAACCTAGAGACGATTTCACTGAAAACATAGACAGTGATATCCCCGAAAAATTCACACCCAAGACAAACAGCTTCGACTACACCCGCCGCATAGAAATGATACCCATGCGAGACGGCGTAAAACTCAAAACCATAATCCTCACCCCAAAAAACGTACAAAACACACCCATCGCCCTAACACGAACACCCTACAACGCAGCGGGAAGAACCCTCCGCCACAACAGCTCAAACCTCAACATGGTCGTACCCCAGATGAACGACACCACAGCAGCCGCACACTACATCATCGTATACCAAGATGTACGTGGAAAATACGGCTCAGAAGGTGGCTACATGATGAACAACCCCATCAAACCCCAGTTAACCCAATTAAATTTTAATAATATTTCATACAAAATAATATGAGGGTTCCAGGGTTGAAGACAAGTTACCTGATTTTAGCAGTAGTTTTCGTTGCAGTAATGGGTGGTGTATGGTATTATCTTGATCAAAACAGATTGGATTTTGAAATAACACCCCTAGACTCAGGTGACACAGAGCCCCCTGAATCATCTTCTTCTCAAGAAACAAGCCAAACAGAAACACCAGAAGAAACCACAACACCAGAACCAGAGGAAGAGACGGATACATTAACCCCAGACCAGATCACAGAAGCCATGATCGACACCGCAGTAGAAGTGACTGGCGAGATAACCAGAATACACCAAGACTCCACCGGGATTGCTTTATGGCTACGAGAAAACGGTGAGATCGTTGGAGTACGCATAGAATCCCAGATACTCAAAACCATGACAGAGGATGAGATAGACCAGATAGCTCAAGGAAATAGGTTCACAGCCCATGGAATGCTCGTTCTCACGGACACCCATGAACTATTCATAGTACATGGAATAATCCCTGCACCAACCAACATCGATCAATCAAACATTGAGATAATCCAAGGACCAACAAAGATAAGCAACAACCCGGAAGGTTTCGACGGTTGGCCGTGGCCAAGACTCTTCACCTATGGGGACCATATGGCTGTGACCTACTGGGGTATTGAAGAGGATTGGCTTTCTCGCTGGTTTAGAGAGTGGGACGATGGATGGGGAGAACCTATCGAGGTACCAGTGAACTTCGCTTATTGGGGTGAAACCTCCTATTCTTTAGACATTTGGAACTATACTGGATACGAGAATCAGGGCTCAGTGGGTGTAGTTCTAAAAGTATTCAGTGAAGACCTTGAACAACAAGAAGAATACGTGATAGACACCACCCCAACCGATAACGATGTTGATAAAAATCCAAAACCCAACCTCGTTGTTGATTCAACTGGAATTGTCCATATTGTTTGGGAGAGAAATGAGCAGAGCGTTACTGATGTTTATTACACCTCATTCAATGGCACTGGACTCTCTGGATACACCTGTATAAGCTCAAGAGCGGATGTCGGCAGCTTTAACCCATCAATTTTCATAGATGCCAACGATGTCGTGTACATAACATGGGCTGAAACCGATACCGGCATGTACGGTGGCAGAGTAGATGTATATTACAGATACCTAAAGGAAGATGTCTGGTCTGAAAGAATCAACCTCAGCAATACATCTGATCTAGATGAACACGGAGTAATGCCCTTCTATCCAGCAGATGCAACCGATCCAGCTCAAGCCTACTACACAAGGACAGACCTGACCCAACACCGAGGAACCATGCATATCGAGTTAAGTAATGGAGAATACAACCTTGAAGAGATTCCTTTCAGCTTCACCGACATAGCAACCATTGAATATAATGGAGACCTATACGTGATATACGGTGGATGGATTCCAATAGACTCCACTAGCTGGAACCTATACCCCCACATATCCTACAATTACAAAGAAGATGGAGAATGGAAACTCGCAGGAGGCTTATCAATGCTCCCAGAAGAGTTCATTGCCAACAGCGAGATATTGATTTTGATACCTGAATCAATAGGTAGCAACTACCAGCCACACGTAATAGATAAGGACGGTGTTACAGATTTGTACAGAGAGATACACCCTGAGATGGCGTATATTAATGATGTATTCTATCTTGTCTTTGAGCACAACAACCAAGGAACATATGACGCATACTATATGACATTCAAAATCAAATAATAAGGGGAGGGGGCACCCCGAAAAAACCCGGAAGAGGCTTATTTCAACAAAAGAAGCCCCAGAACAGCCCAAAATAGGTTATGATAAGTTTTAAAAACGGTTACCTTAACGGACATTCAACTTTCGATAAACACAGAATAATAAACGCGGATCGAAAAGAGCCATCAAACACTATCCAAAATGGCATTGAATATTAATAAACTAGTATCAAGGTTTTTACAACCAACTAATTTGGTATACTAAATGAAATTCAATATGCTTGTTACATGAGAAAGGGCTTGGAAAATATCCGTTGATAATTTTCTTTTTGTTAGTTGTGGTTGTAACATACATGTCTACTAAAATATAAACTAAAACATACCCAATGGAAGAGTAGACTATGATACAAAAGCCTATGAGAAAATTTTTCATTGTAATAATCTTCTTTGGGCTCTTTCTAACAATATATCATACTGCATATGCTGAACGTCCTACAACCAATAGTTATGTATTAAAAGATATTACCCCCGTGAAAGCTAAACTCACCCTAGAAAAACCAGTGCAAAAAGAGTATGCAATTATCAATGATGAAAAATATGTCGTGAAAATGTCTTTCATACTAAAATTAACCGAAGATGCAGACAATATTGATCTCAGTCCAAATAATATGCCAATAATGTACCGTAACGAGCATTTTGAATCGATCTTACCTATTACAAAAAATATCGTTAATTATGTTATTCTTGAAGGCGATGATAATTTAATACTTGAGAAAAATGAGTTAATCAAGATCAAGATTAACTTGATGTATCTCGATAGAAACGATATGAACCCAAAACTTGAACATCACTACTTGGTGTATCCACGAGAAAATGAAGAATTCCTCATTATTCTAAATCCAGAAAATTCTCCAACTTTTGATGTACGCTAGCATTAATGATTAATTAAAATACAATTCCCCGCCACACAAGAAATAAAACTATAAAATCCTTTGTTATACTGCGGGAAATTCAATATACCTGTTACATGAAATGAGTTGATTTAACCGAT
>CAZZFH010000173.1:0-5376 GCA_964653295.1 uncultured Candidatus Bathyarchaeia archaeon
ACAACATTGAGGATATCCTCAGTGTACCCGGGATTGATGTCCTGCTAGTTGGTCCATCAGACCTCTCAATAAACTTGGATATCCCATTGGATTACCATAACCCAAAGTATCAGAGAACATTGGATAAAATAGCTAATGCCTGTGAAGCCGCGGGGGTTGTTCCTGGTATGTATTTCATTCCGGGTGGTCAGGACCCTAGCGATTTCGTTGATAGGGGATTCAAGTTCTTCACCCTGCCATGGAACAAATGGGCTACCGCTGGAGTCAAAGACGGTCTAGCGACGGTGAAGAGATAGGACAGGAAGTATCTACTTCCTAACACATTTTTTAATATATCTTATCTTTCGAATATTTTCCCTCATTGAATACGCGGTTGCGTTCTAGAACCTACTCGCATGTGTTAAATTAGTTTGAACACTTTTCATATGCGTGTAAAGTCATGGATAAGATCTATAACCCATACAAAAAATATGGCATAAGAAGAGTAATTAACGCTGCAACCTGCTTGACCCGCCTCGGTGGCTCTATAGCCAAACCAGAGGTCTATGAGGCTATGTTGGATGCATCAAAGTCTTTTGTTCAAATTCCTGAACTACAAGCATGGGCGGGAGAGAAGATTGCCAAAGCGACAGGCGCAGAGGCTGGGCTACCAACTGCTGGGGCAAACAACGCCCTCATGCTTGCTGCAGCGGCTTGTATCATGAAAGGCTCAGAGTTGGAGGAGTATGATCCTTTGAAGCTGGAGACTTGGAGTCATATTACATTAAAGATGCCTGCGCATCTTGAGGGGTATCCAACCGAGTTTATTGTTCAGAAGAGTAACAGGAACATCTATGACCATACGGTAGAGTGTGTGGGTGGACGATTCATTGAGGTTGGATCAAGCGAGGCTGAGTTGAATGAAGCATATACTCCGGGTGAGACCGCGGCATATTACTACACTATTCGTTCAGCATCAGGCAGTCAGCCATTAGAGACAGTAATAGAAGTCGCTCATAGCAATGGAGTACCTGTAATTGTTGACGCTGCGGCTGAGTTACCTCCCAGAAAGAAACTTGGACAGTATATTGAGATGGGCGCTGACTTAGTGATTTTTAGCGGCGGCAAGTTTCTGAGTGGACCTAATAACTCTGGGTTATTGGCAGGTAAGAGAGATCTGATTAAGCTAGCGCATCTTCAGGCTTATCCATTCCATGGGATAGGAAGGGCTTCCAAGATGAGTAGGGAGACCATTGTTGGGTTGGCTGTAGCCATTGATCTCTATCTGGAGAGGGATGAGGAGGCTGAGTATAGAGAATGGATGAGGATAGCCGAACATATCGCTGATAAGCTGGGAGAGATCCGGGGGGCGAAGACTGGTATCGCTTATCATAATACCATTGAAGGTGAGCCGATGGTTCCAGTCTGCTATTTGGAGCTTGATGAGGATATGCTTACTGTTGGGGCTATGGATTTGGTGCATATGCTTCGGGATGGTGACCCGAGTATCGAGATACTGCTGGAGCCTGGGTTTATTCTTGATGAGCCCAAGGGGAAGATCACGGTTAACCCTGAGTTCATGCTTGATGGTGACTCTGATATAGTGATTGAAGAGATTACTAAAATACTTCAAACATATACGCGCCATTAATCGATGATTTTATCATCACTTCCTTGATAGTCATTTCTGATTGTGTCATCGGTGAAAAATCATGATAAAAGGGATAGCCTACATCGGAATAGCTGTGAAAAACATAGAAGAAGCTAGAAAAAAGTTCACAGAAGACCTAGGATCAGAGATAATCAGGGTCGGCTCCAGTAAAATCGATCAAGTAAAAAACGCCTATCTAACCGTAGGAGACGATGTATTCGAACTGATACAGCCCTACTCAGGTGAGAGCCCAGTAGCAAAGTTCTTGGAAAAACGCGGTGAAGGAGTCCAGTACATCGGTTTGGAGGTTACTGAGCTCGACGAGACAGTGAAGGAGTTGAGAGGGAAAGGGTTTCGGTTTACCACTGAGAAACCTGTTGAGTATCCCAATGGGAGCAGGTGGGCTTTCATTCACCCCAAGGAGATGTTTGGGGTTCTGCTCGCTTTAATTGAAAACCCACCCTAGGAAGCCTGTCATACACGGAATGGCTTTTGAGATAGTTCATACAATATCTAGGAATATGACGAGAGACGCATGGAAGTATGATGGACCTATTTTTGATGCCCATACCCACATCAGATCCATAGAAGACATATCCAATATGATTCATATTGAGGACGAATATGGGGTATCAAGGCAGATTGGAATCGTGCACGATGAAGAAGGATTCCAAGCAGCAAAGGAACAGTACCCTGAGAGGTTTGTATTCGCCAAATATCTCTCCCTCCGCGATATAGCCCAGTACAATGTTGAGCCTGTACTGGACGAGATATCCAAGCTGTTGGATCAAGGTTATTCTCTCGCCAAATCATGGTTTGGTCCCCGTTGGCGTGACTATATCGAAAACGTGCCAAAGGATTTCCGTATAAGCCACCCCAAGCTAGAACCCATATATGACGCCCTTGAGGAAAACAGGATACCCCTAATTATCCACGTAAGTGACCCTGACACCTACTATGGAAACCAATATCGGGACTCTGAGAAGTATGGGCTCAAGGATGATCATCTCCAAGAGCTAGAGGAAGTATTGTCCAGGCACCCGAAAATGAAGACCCAGATTCCCCATCTTGGGGCGCAACCTGAGATACATAGATTACCAAATCTCGCTAGGTGGCTGGATAGTTACCCGAATGTTGTATTGGATACGGCGTCATCAAGGTGGATGGCACGTGAGTTGAGTAAAGACATCGATATGGCTCGTGGGTTTATGCTCAGATACTCGACTAGGGTTCTCTTTGGGACTGATGTCTTTGCTGGTAGGGGTGATGTTGATTATTATTCGGGACGGTATATAGCGCAGCGGATTCTTTGGGAAACTGTTGAGCGAGGTACGCCTCTTCCTATTCCTGATGCTGATACCGTGGATACTGGTGGTACTTTTATCAATGGTCTTGATCTGCCTCTAGATGTCCTGAGAAATCTCTACTGGGAGAACGCCAATCGATTCTACCATGCTGATAACTGACGCCACTTCGTAAAATATCTAAAACATAGGGCAATACTCGATGTTCTTTTTCCAATATCACTGATGTAAACCCCCTAATGCAGTAATCAAACCAAAAAATACATCAAATTACCAGTAGCAGACCCATAAACAATGATGATAAAAAAATCGAATCGTAGCTGTTTATGACTTGTCTACTTTTCTCGCTCAAACAGCAGATAATGATTAGCCATTGTTGGGGTACCTACAACCTGATATGTGTGCAGACTCCAACCCTCCTTTTCATGACTCTCGATAACCTCACTCATTTGTTTATGATGCCCTACTTGAACACAGATCCACTCCCTCAATTTTTTCACCTATTAAGATGGTTCAAAGTGTTGTTTTTAACCATTAATCATGTTTTCTCTTGGATTTACAGTAAAGACTCTGAAAATCATGACGAAAAATTATCTCCCAGAATAAAGAAGTCTTTCTTGTTCTTTGACCACTTTCCAGAAACAGTAGAATCCTACACTGAATACATGGAAAATCATCTAAATCGATGATTTTATAATTATTTCACATTTCCATACAAAAAGCATCTATTATGAATACCAAAAAAGGTCCATGAATTATTAGATATTCATGGCAGAGAAATATCCCATATGAATCGCATCCATGACCGTTGCTGGCTGTAAACAGTCTCCAATCACACAGAAATCCGGTGCACAGAAACGCAGGGACTCAACCATTTCCGTTCTCGACTTCAGCCCAGTCGCCAATAATATGGTGTCTGCCTCGTAGAGCCTTTCTTGTCCTTTCTGGTTCACTGCAAATACGCCTTTTTCGGTTATTCGTGTGCATTTTACGCTTGTTTCCAGTGTGACGCTTTTTTCAAGCTCTCTCATTAATCCAAGCCAGTGGAGGTAGGGTGCATCCGATGCTGCCTTCTCAAGCATTTCAAGAATAGTCACTTCCTTACCCAAGTGAGCGAGATGTAACCCTTCCTCGCAACCCACCAAGCCGCCTCCAATGACTACTATTTTCTCTCCTATGGCGTCTTCATTGTACATGCTTGCTGCCACAACCACGTTCTTGTTCTTTACCCCGGGTATGTTGGGAATGATTGGCTCTGCTCCCACTGCCGCAATAAGAACATCGGGTGAGATTTCTCCGACAAACTCAGGGGTAACCATGGTTTCCATCATCAACCTTATGGGTCGTTCATGGACTCGCCGGGCAAGTATCTCAACAAGCTTCTTTACATCCTCTTTGAAGTACTCACGCTCAGCGTATAGTAATGTTCCACCAAGCCTGTTGCCTTTTTCACATAGGATCACCTCATGCCCCCGGTCCGCGGCTGTGATGGCTGCCTGCATTCCACCGGGTCCGCCTCCGACCACCATGACCTTTTTCTTTCCGCCGCTTACTTGAACAAACCTGCTCTCGTTTTCTCTGCCTATGATGGGGTTAACGACGCATCTGACGACGCCTCTTGGGTATTTCACGTATGGGGTGAAGTTCTGGCTGATGCAGTAGTTACAGCGGATGCAGGGCGTGATGTCTGTCTCGTTTCCTTTTCTCGCCTTCTCTGGCAAATATGGGTCTGCTAGGAGTGCTCTTCCTAGGGTTATCATGTCGGCTTTTCCGCTCTCCAGTATCTCTTCCATCTGGGCGGGGTCGTTCAACGAGCCAACCGTGTTCACCGGTGTCTTGACGGCTTTCTTTATTGCTTCAGCGAGGTACACGTTGCAGCCCCTTGGGAGGAACACGCTTGGGAACATCCTGAGACCTGCTGTCCGGTCGTTGAAGGTCGCTGCTGATAAGTGGATCATGTCTACTTTTCCATCTAGCACCTTCGCGAGTTCAACGACTTCCTCTAACCTCATGCCGCCCTGCGTGAACTCGTCTCCGCTCAAGCGTATCTCGATGGGGAATCTTGGTCCACATTTTTTACGTATATCTTCGATTATCATCAAGGCTATGCGTGCCCTGTTCTGGATGCTTCCACCATACCGGTCTTCCCTATGGTTGTGAAGCTTGGAGAACCACTGTGACAATAGCCAGCCGTGACCTCCATGGATCATGCACATCTGTACTCCGCCAAGCTTCGCCATCTCAGCCGCGTCTCCGAAGGCGTTCACTATCTGTTGGATTTCTTGTTCTCCCATCTCGATGATCTGTTTCCCATAGAATGATGTTCCTGCGCTGGGACCGTATACTGGATCGTCTGGTCTCGGGGTTCCTGACCGGATTCCTGCATGCAATAATTCGATGGAGGCTACTGCACCATGTCTCTTTATCGCATCCGTTGTACCG
>CAZZFH010000174.1:0-2683 GCA_964653295.1 uncultured Candidatus Bathyarchaeia archaeon
GTTTTTCGAGGCTTTTCTCTAGTTCAGGCTTCAGGGTTTCGTATTGGGTGATGAATTTTTCCACTATCATCTGGGTTGTCTGATAGGGTTTTACATCTAGTACGTCGCTGATGTCAATGACTCTATCATTTTTTACTAGTCCGGGTTTAAAGTCGTCATAGAAAACGTATCTCATCTTTATCACTATGGGTATGTGTGTTGGTTTTACTAGAACATTTGCTATGTGCGCATCTCAGATGATATGGGTCTTAGCCGAGACCGTGTAGCAATCTTTTTCCTATTGTTCTGTGGCTCCAATGTATGAACTATTCACAGACGATCCTTGATTTCTGGGATAGGGTGAAGGCCGAGACAGGTATAATGGGTGAGTTCGCTGATGCTTGGGGGTTCGGTGATAACCCTGATCTTATGGATGAATTGCTGGGGTATGTTTTGCAGGGGATTAAGCGTTCTAGTACTTCTTTGTTGAAGGAATCAGAGCTGCAGGGCTATCCTGAGGAAAAACCTGGGGATTATAATATTATTCTTGATGGTAGGGATGAGCCGGTTGCTGTTATAGAGACTGTTAGCGTTAGGCGTGTGAAGTATAGGGATGTTGACGCTGAGCATGCTTACTGGGAAGGAGAAGGGGATAGAACTCTGGAGACCTATTTCTTGGAGCATGATAAGTATTATCGGCGGATTGGAGAGGCTCTTGGGTTCGAGTTCAACAAGGATATGCTCGTGGATTTGGTACGTTTCGAGCTAGTATATCCCCTTGAATAAACCTGTCTCATGTAACAAGCATATTGAATTTCCCACATTATAACCAATATTTGTGGATATTATAAATATTGCACAAAATACGATAGAATTAATAAGTAATAGATAACTTCAATTCTAATCCTAGGAAATTCAGCAATTGTGAAATTATATGCATTTCAACGTCTTGACAATAATGGGATTCACAGTTATAATAGCAGTCATTGGACACTTACTATTTGACAAGACGGGCATTCCAGAATCAATCTTCATGATAGTATTGGGACTATTCCTAGGCCCTTATCAGGTTGCGCGTGTGGTTTGTTTTTATTGTGTGGTTCTTTTTATTTGATGGGTTATTGGTTTGGGGTTTGGTAAGCGGTTTTTTCAGGTTTTGAATCTGGTTACTCCCTTGTTTGTGGGTTTACTGATTTCGCTTTTAGGGCGGTCTGGGTCATGGCAGGATACTTTTGTTGAACCGAGTCTGCCAAAGCTGTTGACGCCTGCACCGATTACATTCGCGGTTTGGGGTCCGATTTTTATTTTGATGGCGGGCTTCTTGGTGTATCAGGGTCGTGACTTGTTACCTGGTCGGGATAAAATTGAGATGCCGTATGTTTTGGATGTT
This sequence comes from uncultured Candidatus Bathyarchaeia archaeon, assembly GCA_964653295.1. Classification (GTDB taxonomy): domain Archaea; phylum Thermoproteota; class Bathyarchaeia; order TCS64; family TCS64; genus RBG-16-57-9. The sequence goes on from CAZZFH010000174.1 coordinate 1,370, forward strand.
AACGTGTTTTTCTTTTTGTCAAGCGTGTTGACTGGGCTCTGGTATGTTGCTTGGAGCCGTAGGTTGATTTGGACCTCGATAGCGTTGATGGTACTCTATTATTTGTCATTGTTGGCGGGGTATTTCCGGCTTGGTATCAACATGGTTCCTTTGAGTAGACGGGAACGGGTGTTTGTTACTGGTGGCTGGAGTATGTATACGGGGTGGATTACTGTTGCAACGGTGGTGAATACGACGACTGGGCTCGTGTATTATGGGTTTGATAAGCTTCCCTTCACAGAGCTACAGTGGACCATGGGAGTGGCTCTTATTGCAGTGTTAGTTTATTTGGTGTTTCTGTTTAAACGCAATGATACTGTTTTTGCAGGGGTTGGAGCTTGGGCATTCACAGGTTTGGTAATTACTCACCTTGACCCAGTGCCGCCTTCAAATCAGATTATACTTGTTTTATCAGGGTTGGCAGCATTAACGATTCTAGTCGCAATAATATACAAAGAAAAAATAGCTAACTAAAACAGGTAATACCTGTTTCATGTAACAAGCATATTGAATTTCTCGTCTATAACAATTGTAAACTGATGATAATAAGGTTACTACTATGTAATTTATTATGCAAATTAGCTATCAAGTTCTGAGTAAATCGTTTTTTGGGAAAAATGAGGCTAGATACATAACTCTAGAAATGAAAAAACCGTGACGAAAATATCTAGGTTCTTAGAATTCCATAAATTAGCTTTTTTAAGTTTATTCATGATATAAAATAATACATTTAGTCTAAATCCTATTATCTCAATAGATGTATTATTGATTATGCGAGTACTCAAATATTGCCTATTTATGATTCTTGTACTAACATATCTGAATACTAGAGTTGCATGCTCAATACCTGATACAGATTGGAGTAAAACCTTTGGAGGCACCAACGAGGATTTGGGTTACTCTGTGGCTCAGACAAGTGACGGCGGATACATAATAACCGGACAAACAGCTTCATATGGGGCTGGTGGCAATGATGTTTACCTCATCAAAACAGATTCAACTGGAACTGAACAGTGGCATAAAACCTTTGGAGGCATCAACGAGGATTTGGGTTACTCTGTGGTTCAGACAAGTGATGGCGGATACATAATAACCGGAAGCACAGAGTCTTATGGCGCTGGTGGCAATGATGTTTACCTCATCAAAACAGATGCTGCAGGAAACATGGCATGGAGTAAAACATACGGAGGCATCAACGATGATTTGGGTTACTCTGTGGCTCAGACAAGTGATGGCGGATACATAATAACCGGAAGCACAGAGTCTTATGGCGCT
>CAZZFH010000174.1:2783-5358 GCA_964653295.1 uncultured Candidatus Bathyarchaeia archaeon
AGATGCTGCAGGAAACATGGCATGGAGTAAAACATACGGAGGCATCAACGATGATGGATGTGGCTCTATAGTTCAGACCAGTGACGGCGGATACATAATGGCTGGAATCACCGATTCTTACGGTGCCGGAGATGAGGATGTTTACCTCATAAAAACAGATGCTGCAGGAAACATGGCATGGAGTAAAACCTTTGGAGGCATCAATCGTGATTATGGTTACTCTGTGGTTCAGACCAGTGACGGCGGATACGCAATAGCTGGATATACAGATTCTTATGGCGCTGGTGGATGGGATGTTTACCTCATCAAAACAGATTCAACTGGAACCGAACAGTGGCATAAAACCTTTGGAGGCACCAACGATGATTATGGTTACTCTGTGGTTCAGACCAGTGACGGCGGATACGCAATAGCTGGATATACAGATTCTTACGGTGCCGGAGATGAGGATGTTTACCTCATCAAAACAGATTCAACCGGAATCGAACAGTGGCATAAAACCTTTGGAGGAGCCTCTTGGGATATTGGTGTCTATTTGGCTCAGACAAGTGACGGCGGATACATAATAACAGGAGCCACGTTTTCATATGGTGCTGGTGGCGATGATGTTTACCTCATCAGGGTTGAAACAGAACAGGTTCCGGTCCAGCATAAACCTAATCCTAATCCCGGAACCGTATTTTATGAAAGGGACACAAGCTGGTCTGACTCTGTTCGTTTCTACCTCACCTTACGTGATATGAACAAGACACGGGGAAGGAGCAACTTCCAGTTAACCATAACCGACACTAATAACACCGTGGTTTTCTCAAAAACGTTTTCAATAAGACACAGGACAAACTGGTACGTGTTTCACTTGAACCAGAAATGGTTCAACGAGGGCGAGTATACAGCAAACGCTGTTGCGGAAACATGGAGTACTAGCAAAAACATAACCATACCGTAAACGGGTATCACGCAAAACCTTTCACGTTTGACTCTATTATCAAGCGAAATACGTTTCCTGCTTCATGTAACAAGCATATTCTTGGTAGCAAGCTTACTTGGCTAATATTTTATTTGATGGTTACTAAAATATGGCATGGAAATAGAGACATACAGTACTCTCATGAAAGCATTCATGGAAACAATGGTAAAAGATATTGACCATACCTTGATACGACACTCATACCCAAAAGGAGTCAACATAATTCCCCACATTCACGAGAACATGGATGAGTATGTAATAGCCCGTAAAGGTCACTTCTTGATTACCTCAGAAGAAGTCAGAAGAGAGTTCAATCTAAAAGGCGAATCCGTTACCGTCATCTATTATCCAGCTGGACGCGAACATGGATTAAAAGTGCTGGGCGAAAAACTGGACTATTTTGTTCTACGAGCCCCAAAATACTGAACTAACCTATAGACGAATTTTTCATTTATACCGTTGGTGGTTGTTATCGGATCTTTATCCATGTGCCGGGTTTTTTAATGAATAACTCGGGCTGGCTGCTGAGGCTAGCGTGTGTGTTCAGTTTTACGTTTTTCCTATTGTTATGAATAATCTAATCAATGTGATGATACATATCTATTGGATATGTAATGATTGAGGTTAGGTTTCACGGTAGAGGAGGACAAGGCGCCGTTACCGCTGGGGAGTTGATGGTAAACGCCATGAATTTTGAGGGTAAATGGGCGCAGTCCTTCCCTTTTTTCGGTGGAGAGCGGAGAGGCGCCCCTGTGATGGCGTTCCTCAGAATAGATGACCAACGCATCTGGCTGCATCAACAGATATATGAGCCCGACTGCTGCGTGGTGCTGGACCAGGGTTTGGTGGTCTCTATCCCTTGGATGGATGGGTTAAAGGAGGGAGGTGTAGCCGTCTTAAACTGGCCCGGTGAGCTAGAGGATTTGAATCTTCCACCGAATCTATCCAAGATAGGGTTGGTGGACGCTGTCTCGGTCTCAAGCAAGGCCTTCGGTCCCAGAGCCTTCCCCATTACTAATACTACTATGCTGGGTGCTTTGGCGAAAACCACTGGCTGGGTGAAGATCGAGAGCTTGGCGGAGGCCATGCAGGAGAAGTGGAGTGGCAGAATGGCAGAGGCTAATGTTTCTGCGATTAATGAGGCGTATGATGCCACTAAGGTATACGAGGTGTAGAAAGTGAAGGGAAAAGAGATAACAGTCGAGATTGTGCCGGGTGCCTGGGTCAGTACACCTAGAGAGGCTCAAAAGACGGGCACGTGGCGAACGCTACGGCCCGTTGTGGATGCCGATGAGTGCATCGGTTGCGGTATATGTGAATCATTCTGTCCAGAGGTATCCATCAAGGTGGTAGACAAGGTTGCGGAGGTCAACTATGATTACTGTAAGGGCTGCGGAGTCTGTGCCAATGAGTGCCCCAAGAAAGCCATCAAGATGATTCCAGAAGTCCAATCCACCAAGGGAGGCGGATACTGATGGCTAGGAAAGCGATGACTGGGAACAAGGCCTTTGCACATGGGGTAAGGCTCTCAAGGGCAAAGGTGATAGCGTCATACCCTATTACGCCTCAGACGACCCTCGTTGAGTATCTTGCTGATTTTGTGAATAA
>CAZZFH010000175.1:0-5344 GCA_964653295.1 uncultured Candidatus Bathyarchaeia archaeon
TCTGGGGTCTCGTCTGATCGTTTTAGTATGTTGCAGGTTCTCGCGTGGCTGTACTGGATGAATGGAGCGCTGTTGGTCTCAAAGTCCAGTGCCTTCTTCCAGTCGAATACAACCTGCTTCATAGGGTCAACACTGAGCAGAGTATACTTGACCGCACCATATCCCACCATCTCGGCTATCTCGGTTTTCTCCTCATCAGAGAGATCAGGATTGCGTTGTTCGACCTCTTTCCGTGCAAGCTCAACTGCTCGCTCAAGCACCTCATTGAGTGTGACATATCTTCCTAGCCTGCCGCTCATCTTGACACCGGGCAGCTTGACGAACTCGTAGCTGTAGTGGAGTTGATTGTCTCCCATCTTTTGTTCGCCGATGGCTGCTAGCGCGATTCTCAGCTGTAGCTGGGCGAGTGTCTGCTCCATGCCGATGACATTGATCACTCGTTCTGCGAGACCGAACTTGTAGATGCTATACGCCATATCCCTTAGGGTATAGAGGGTTGTGCCGTCGCTTCTTACGAGTACGAGTCTTGGTATCTCGTGTTCTGGGTGGAGTCCCCAGCGTTCTTTGAGTTTGAGGTCCCGTGCTATCCAGTCACAGTCCAGTACTTGTGCACCCATATCCTTGATGACATAGCCTGATTCTTTGAGGCGATCGAGTGCGTCTTCTGCTGCCTGTGCCCAGACGAGGTCTGACTCGAAGTCAAAGCTGTCGAAGTGGATGCCAAGAAGTCCTAGGCTTTCTTGGAAGCCGTTGAGGCAGTAGTTGATGACGGTTCTTACTTCTTTGACTGTCTCGGGTTCATTGTTCTCGTAGCGGGTGTTGAGCGCCACTATCTCTGCCATGGGGTCTGATATTTTTGGTAGTTTTTGGCTCATGGCTATGTAGATTTCTGGGTAGCGTTCGTTGAGCATCTCGGCTGCTTTCTCGTACTCATCGATCTGTTCCTGAGCCTCAGATGCCTCGTAGACCCAGCCGTTTTCCTCGGCTTCCTTGAGTTCAGCGTGTAGGCGGGTTAGCTCCATTACTACGTTTACTGAGGCGTAGATGGTTCCTACCCAGAGTTCTGCGGTGCCCTTTGGCTCCGGCTTGTCCATGAGTTTCCAGCCATATGTAGCCATGGCGACTTGCCTACCCATATCATTGACCAAGAAGTGGATGATGACATCGTGTCCTCTTTTTTCAAGAAGCGTAGCTAAGCTGTCGCCTAGGATGCTGTTTCTTGCGTTTCCTATGTGGAGGGGGCTATTGGGGTTGGCGCTGGTGTGTTCAACCATTACTTTTTGGGGTTCAGCGGTTTTGAGGAAGCCGTACTCCTTGTCTAGCTCTGTTACAGCGGTTAGCACTATTTTTGAGTAGATGGCTATGTCTGTGTAGAAGTTGATGTATCCACTGACTGCTTCGGTGGATGTAATTAGCTCGCTTTCCTCTACTGGTATTTTTTGGGCTATAGTTTCTGCTATCTTCATTGGGGACTGCCTCAGCTCCCTCGCTAACTGGAAGCAGGCTGGTGATGATAGCTCACCCATATCTGGGGTGGGGGGTTGACTATATTTTGTGTCGGGTAGTTTTGTCCCGGGGTAGGCTTTTTCTAAGCCCATTTCTAGGAGTTTTTGGCATTCTTGTCTTAGTGTTGCGAGGGGGTTCATTATTTTGTCTCCTGTTTGACGGTTTCATTGTATTATTGGGGGGCTTATAAGTATGTTATTTGGGGTCCGTTGGTGGTAACTCGGTGCATTTTTTCTCAGCTGGGTGGGATGGGGTGTGAGGTGTTAGGAAGTTTTATGATAATATAGTGTGTTTTTGTTTGTATGATATTTGATCTTAGGATTACTGTTTTACGTGTTTTTCACCCGGATGAGGTGTTCGGTGATGATTACCCTATAGAGAAACAGGAGTGGATGGGACCCTGTTATATGCACACAGAGGGACAGGAGTTTATTGTGCATGAGGGCGAGATGCCTGAGGGTTTCTGTAGTGGTGCTTGGGTGGCGATCTATCCTCATCTACGGATGTTGATGATGGGGGGGGAATATGCCGGGTACTGAGCATGGGATCGCATTGGGTGCTTGTAAGGATGGGCTTCGTCCAGTTGTGTTTAAGATAGAGAGAGTTTAGTGGGTATTATAGACAAAACTACTATATTATAGATATAACTATAGTATTTTTGGTCTTGAAAATGCAGACGCAAACAACAGAGACCAAGACAAACCCAAGACGCGTAGCATACATGGGGGTATTCACAGCCCTCGTATACGTAACCACATCAATATCAATACCCATGCCCCAACCACTGGGCGTATGGCATATGGGAAACCTCGTATCTTTCCTCTCAGCCATACTGTGCGGTCCAATTGTAGGGGCATTCGCGTGCGGAGTAGGCGCGACGCTTTTCGATGTCTGGAACCCCCTCTGGGGCAGCAGCTTCGCGGTATATGCTCCGGCTACTCTCATCATACGTGGGTCTATGGGTTACATCTTGGGGCTAATAGCGTACAAACGTGAGAATATACAGAAATATGCGGTTATCGCGGTGGTCACTGGTCACCTCTGGAAGAATATAGGCTACTTCATATACGATTACCTGCTATATGGCACAGCCGCCTTCTTCGACTTAACATCACTATCTGTGAAGAGCATATTTGAGATAATACTCACGCTGACAACACTAGAAGCCATCAGAAGAAAGATAGGTAAAAACTACCTATCATAAGGGTGAAAGCGATGAAGATAATAGATGCGCACACTCACCTAGGGGACTTTCCGGTTTTCGGGGAATCAATAAACTTGGACCAGCTTATAGCCTTAATGGACCAGTACAGTATAGAGAAAGCAGTGGTTTCAGCCCTGCCAAACAGCTTGACCCGTGAAGCAGTGGAGAAACACCCTGATAGGATCACGGGGCTTGTAAGGGTCAACCCCCATGAGGCAGAGGCGCCAGATATAGTGGAGAAAGCGCTTACCGAGTGGGGTATGAAGGGAATAAAGCTGAACCCCTTGTTCAATAACTTCCTGCCAGACAGCGAAGCAGTAAACCCTGTAATGGATGTGGCTGCGAAACACAAGGTTCCTGTCTTGATTCATAGTGGTCATGCTCCATGGAGCCTGCCTTGGAGCTTTGAGCGATTAGCCGATAGGTATCCTGATGTGACGATAGTTATGGCGCATATGGGGCACGGGCATATCGTGTACATCAACGGTGCCCTTGATGTGGCTGAGGATTATCCTAACATAGTTGTGGATACAGCGGGTATGACGATGCATACCAAGATTAGAGAGGCAGTAAACCGACTTGGTGTTGATCGTGTCATGTATGGCAGTGATACGCCTCTGGGGCATCCCGGGTGGGAGATACCCAAGGTCAAGGTAGCCGGTCTGGATGAAGAACAGCTACGACATGTCCTATATGAAAACGCGTTAAGGATCTATAAGATGAGCTAACTCCCATCTGTATTCTAATCTTGGCTCAGAGACTGTATTTCTCTCTGATGTCTTTGAGAAGATTTGGCGGGCCCGGCAGGATTCGAACCCGCGATCTCCGGCTCCGGAGGCCGGTGCATTATCCACTCTGCTACGGGCCCACTCTGGTATAGGCATAGTCGTTTGTTTAAAGGGTTTCTGGGATTAATATTAGAACAAGAGCAGCAGGATAATTAGTAAAGTAACAATTCCTATGAGATATTTAGCGGCTTTCTGATTAGCCTTAACTGCGTCCTCGTTTTTCTTTTGGTCAATTAGCTTCATAATATAGACCGAGGCCCCAAGGTTGTAGAGGAATATAATGTAGACGGTTAACATCATTCTGTCAGCTAGTGTGAGATAGCCTGTCGGAGGCAATGCATTTAGAAGGTTAATGTGGAATGCTGAAGCTGCCATAAGGGTTGAGACAGCGAGGCTTATTCTTTGTCCAAAGTTCTGTGGCGCAATGAAGAATGTGAGCAATGATATGACAGTGATGACTGTGATGGGGAAGACGTTTTTTACTATGGAGGAAAGTATGGGTCTGCCTACTTGTATCTCAAACTGGTAGTCGCTGAAACTGTTGCCTATGAGTTTGTGTTCAATTATCTGGTCCTGGAAACGTATTAGGTTCCAGCCAATGATGTTTACCCCAGGGTCAACGTTAGAATCAGGGTCCAATGTGTAGACAAGTGCGGTGCTGTTCAGATTCTTATGCTCAATAGTAACAGAGAGGTCATGAACCTCGAAAGGGTATCTGCTGAAATCGAAGGGTTTGAGGAAGTCTCCCCTTACACGGTACTGTATGAATCCTTCTTCCTCTGTGGAATAAACGATATCTTTTGAGGGTACCCCATTTAGGAACTCAAAGTCTTGGATTTGTTTCATAGTTATTGTTCCAGGCTCCCAGCTAAACCAGAGGTAAAAGTCGAGACGATAGGTGTTTGCGGTTAGATCTACTTTTTCTATGTTGATGATTCGCACTCCGGTCTGGACTTGTATGGGGTCAGCGGATACTGCAGGTGTGTATGTAATTTGGGTGATTACCAGAAGTAGTAGAAGCGTTGCGAGTCTTAGTTGTCCGTGTGTTGTATTTTGCATGATCATTGGGTTTTTTATCTATTGAAAAAGGTTGGCTTTTCCATTGTATAACCATGCAACAGTATCTATTTGTCTCGACTGTTTTTTTCTACGCCGCAGAGATGTGGATAAGATTCATGGAGTAATTGTTGGGCGCTCTCAACAATCTTGGGACCGACACCCTTGATGTCTGAAAGGGGTCCTTTAAGGCGTTTTGTCTTACCTGATAGGCTAGTGTGGACCTCTGCTTCAGCGAATCTAACCAATACCTGGTAGGGGGTCTCGAAGGTGTTCAACAAGTCCTCAGCTAAAGTGGTGCCAATCTGAGGCAAGCCACTGAGGAGAAATACTTGTTGCTGGTGTAATGGTAGGCTGCGGTTGATGCTACGTAGCTGTATAGTGCGTTCTTCCTTGGCTTGCTCCCTGTAGCAGAGTCTGTGAAGGAGTACGGCTGTTGACTCTGGGTCGTCTGTGGGGATAATGTTGACGCCGTAATCCAGTGCTATGCTGCTCATGGCGCCGTAGACACTGCTGGGCTTCATGTAGCTTCGTTTGAGAGCCTTCTTCATGCTTCCTTCGAGGATGATTACTGGTTTCTCGTATATCTCAGCCATGTCTCTTGCCTGATTGAATAGCCTTCCATCTTTCATGCTGCCGAGGAAATCAGAGGCATTCTTACGTTCAACACCGACACGATCACTTACCACATAATCACAGACATCTAGGGGCTTGACCTCAACATTGAAGCCGTTGAATTTCAGGTAGGTGATGATACCATGCTGCTTGGAAGCCTCATTGCTGTCTATGC
>CAZZFH010000176.1:0-5343 GCA_964653295.1 uncultured Candidatus Bathyarchaeia archaeon
CGCCTTCTCTGTCGGCTTTGTTGGCTGCTACTATGAGGGGTTTGCTGGCTTTTCTGAGGTTGATTATGAAGTGCTCGAATTCTTCTTCGGTCCATTTAGCGCTGTTGAATCCGTTTATCCCTGCATCGTTTACTGCTTTGGTTATCTGGTATCTGTTGATCCCGAGCCCTGTGAGTCTTTCTTCTAGGTGTTTGGCTATGTGTTCTTTGACGCTTTGGGCTGTGCGGCTGACCCTGTCCCAGTCTTTCTTTAGTAGTGCTTTGAGCCATTGGTCGAACTCGTTCTCGAACATCTGCACGTCTTCTATGGGGTCGTGGGTCAGTGGGTCGCATATTTGTCCGTTGATGTCTGTGGCTCCTGATGCGTCTGCTACTACAATTAATGCGTCTGCTCTTCGTACTTCGTCGAGGAATTGGTTGCCCAAGCCTTTGCCCATGTGGGCTCCGGGGATGAGTCCGGGTGTGTCGATGAGGTCTACGGGGATGAGTCTGACGCCGTCTACGCAGGCGCTGTTCTGGGGGTTGTCCGTTACGCCTAGTTCTCGGCATACGCATGGGTTTCTGATGTAGGCGACTCCCATGTCTGCTTTGATGGTGGTGAATGGGAAGGCGGCGATTTCTACTGGTTTGAGGGTGGCTGCTGCGAAGAATGTGCTTTTTCCGACGTTTGCTTTTCCTACGAGTCCGACTATTTTAGCCAACTGGTATCAATGATTCAGTGTACTTATCCCTTAAGACAGTATCTGGGCACTGGTTTCATTGAAAATGGCTTGACACAACTCAGAGAAATAGTATTTTCATATAGAATCAAATCCTGAGTATAAGAAACCAGAATATTAAATTAACATAAGAATAAACCATCAAAACATAATGGAAAATAAAAAAATAAACTTCTACATAATCAGTCTGGCATCTGGATACCTAGCCATAGTATTGAAGAGTCTGTTGAACTCCTACACAAGACTCAATCAAATTCAATTAATTAGCACAATTATTATCTCGCCTATTGTTGAGGAAATTTTCAAATTCATCTCAATCTACTTATTGCTTCTCATCTTCAAACAATATAGTTCGGATCAGAGAACCTATGTGGTCTCTGGGGTTATCCTTGGATTCTCTTTTGGGGTCTTTGAATGGGTTTTAGGCTACCCGAATGCCCTCTGGAGTGACAGAGTTCTTGCCACCCTTGCTCATATGGGATTTGGCTACTTTGTTGGACGGAGTACCTATTTTAGCAGTATTACCCAGTGGAAGAATGCTGGAATAAATCTTGGAGTTGCTATATTGTGTCATATTCTCTGGAATGAAGTTTCTATTTTTATAGCGAATTGGGGGCTAATTGTTTCATAAAGTCTATATTATTTGTCTAGTCTTAGGCTGTGATTGTTACTGGGATAGGTTATTGTGGACGCAGAGGCAAATGAAAAAGAGAAAGACACCTACGTCTACTCAGCGAACATCTTGAGAGATTTATATTCTACTCCCAACAAAAAAGAAGAGACAGAAACATAGTAATCAAAAAATAAAGACGGCTCAATAACCACAAAAAAATACTAGAACCCTGATACTGCTTGTCATTTCCCCTTTTTAGCTTCATTACATACTCGGTTTATCTGGGATTCTGTGGGTTTTCTTTTCTTGGATGGTGATCTAATCCAGCCATTTGGCGTCCTGATATACCAGAAGGAGCCTTTGTCATAAGACCCATCCAGCTTCATCCTACGCACAATATCCCCAACCATAGCAGCCCTACCATTCTGACGCTTGAACTCACGCCCAACCCTCACCATCAAAGCACGATGCTTGGACTGCTTACTTTTCTGCTTCTCTGCTCTCTCATGTTTAGTTGCTACGGTTCTGAATTCTTTTTGCATCTGTTTCTCGCTCTCAAGTTGCTCGGGTGTCTGGTATTTCTTCATCACTGGATCATGGACATATCCGCAGTTGATGCAATACACGTCATTAGGGCAAACCACCCCACAGACTGGACAAGGAGAGTCCTCCACATTCGGGGCAAGCTCGGGTACAACTGTAACAACCTCGCTAACCATAGCTACTTGACTCATAAGCGCACCATCCTGTACTCGAACGGTATCAATCCTTTTATCAATCCATCGGAGCCCGGCTAGATACCGGTCCTATTGAGCGAACCTATGTACCATCAGCCTCAGACACACGCTCAAGAGCCCAAAAATCATAGTTGTCTAATTTACTATATGTTTTTCAAGGTGCGCTGGGAGTCCTTTATGGGTGATTGTTTGAGAAGGGCATGGGTTCTCGTCAACACCATTGTAGGTAAAGAGCTTCAAGCACTCAAAGAATTGAGGCGAACACCGGGGGTCAAGGAGGCTTATCTAGTGACTGGGGAATATGATATCATGTTATTGATCGAGGCATCCTCCATGAAGAAGCTAGAAGATATACTCACATGGAATATCCGCCGAGAGAAGAATGTCTGCGCAACAGTCACAATGATAGTAACCTAATATCCTCTAATCAGGCTCCTACCAACATTGAAAAGTATCATAACCACCATCACGCCTGCCACCAATGTGAAGATATTAGGTGCCCCCATACTTCTGGCAGTCTGCATGAAGAAATAGATGAATATCAGCCCAATTATTCCCGCGAAGATGCTTTTTATCTGACTCATAATCCCAGAAACCCATCTTTGAGATATAAACCTATAATTTATAGAATAATTACAGTATAGCCTCTTAGCCTTCCCTCTCATAATACCCCGGGGTCTTTCGCTTACCGAAACTACTCAAGCCTTCTTCATCCAATTGCTTGCAGAGACTCTCGGCTTCATCCAAGGAGATCTCCTCCCTGTTCCGCATATACTCGATTATTTCCAGCGCCTGCGTCTCATTGGTGCACCTTCTAATAAAATCGATAACATTTGGATCATATCCAGCGAATTTCCGCTTGGGTTTGGGCTTCTCCACTTTGAAGTTGAGTTCAGACTTACCTACTCCTTGCTCTATCTCCTCGATGAGCTTGGGGTATTTCTTCTTGAACTCTTTTTTCTCCATTCGAGATCAGTTTGATTTCTTATTTGGTCGATTATAAATGATATGGGTTAGCGTTTCCGCTCCTGAAGGGTGCTGAAGAAGTATTTTATCACCCCAGACTTTACGTCCTGCTGGATCGTAGCACCCGGTGTAATCCATGAATCGCTCCCAATAACTACACCCGGGTTTATATTCACATTAATCCCTGTCTGCACGTTATCCCCCATGATAACCCCAAGCTTCTTACGCCCACTATCGAGACGCTCACCCTTAACAGCCACCTCAACAGGGGTCTTATCGAAACGCAGGTTCGCAGTAATGGTCCCCGCCCCAAGGTTACAGTTCTTACCAATCAAGCTATCACCCACATAGCTCAGATGAGCCGCATGGCTCCCATCACCGATAATGCTGTTCTTGATCTCGCAGGCGTTTCCTATCCTGACGTTTTTACCGAGGCAAGTCCCAGCCCTGATATAGCAGTTGGGTCCAATATCAGAGTCCTCGCCTATCACTACTGGTCCCTCGATGTATGCCCCTGATCTGATTCTTGCCCCACGCTTGACCCAGATTTGTCCGTGGAGTCTGGCTCCATCCTCTACTTTCCCGTCTATCTTGAAGTCGATGTTTTCCATGGCCCTCTTATTGGCTTCCAGCAGGTTCCATGGTAGCCCAATATCCAGCCAGTCTCTCTTCTTTACGTCGTGTTTCTTGAGTAGTATCTTGTCGTTTATCATGAGCTGCATGGTGTCTGTGATCTCGTATTCTCCCCTTGGGCTCTTCGGGGTCTTATCTATGTAGTCAAAGACCCCATGTGGGAATATGTAGATGCCCACGTTGGCGTATTTGCTGGGCTCTGTGCCCTTTGGGGGCTTCTCAACAACCTTCTTGATGTATTCTCCATCCAGCTTGAATGCCCCATACTGGCTTGGATCATCCACCAGAAGGGACCCCACAGCCACCTCACCCTCCCGGTGATTATCCTTGATCTTCTTCAACACACCATTAGCAATATAGTGGTCCCCATAGAGCGCCATGAACTGGCTATCCCCCACAAACTCCTTGGCTTGATAGAAGGCGTTGGCAGTCCCCAGCGTCTTCTCCTGGGTCACATAACTGATACTGACCCCATGACGCCCGCCATCACCAAAATACTCCTTGAACTGATCCTCAAGATAATTGGTGACCAGCAGAACCTCATTGATCCCAGCCTCCCGGACCCTCATGATCATCCACTCAAGCAACGGTCTCCCCGCCACATTGAGCATGGGCTTGGGTGTGTAATCTGTAAGTGGTCTGAGTCTGGTTCCTTTTCCCGCTACGAGTATTACTGCCTTCATCTTATCACCTGTTTAACTAGTCTTTTCGCACTGGCCATTATATCTTCTACGTCCTCTGGGGTCCTTCCCTCGACGGTTATCCTGATAAGGGGCTCTGTGCCGCTTGGACGTATCAGGACCCATCCGTTGCTCATCTCAAGCCGCACTCCATCCACCGTACTAACGGATTTTACGTCCTTGAAGGCATCAACACATCTTTTGCTGAGCGCCTCCATCGCTGGAGTTTTTTTCTGGTTTGGGCACTCCAGCTTGGCTCTGTCCAGTGGATACGTGGGTGCTGCCTGGACAAACTCCTCAAGGGTCTGATCCAAATACTCCAATGCTTCGAGAACTTTTAAAGCTCCCATCACCCCCGCAGGACACATATGGTGCTCCGGGAAAACCCAAGCGCCAACGGGTTCTCCCCCGAATACTGCGTCATGTTTCGCCATGGCTTCTGTGATGAAGGCGTCTCCTACTGGGGTTCGTACAACCTTGCCCCCGGCTTCTTTAACCATATCATCCACATTCATGGATGCGCCAACGTGGGTTACCACGGTTCCCCCGTTGTTTCTAGTGACCGTGTATCCGGCGTATGCTGCCAGTGCCCTGTCTGGGCTAACCATAATCCCATCTGATCCAACGGGCATCATCCTATCACCGTCTCCATCAAAACCGAAACCAATGCCACAGCCAGTGGCTTTCATGTATTCTCCTAGTCTCATCAGGCTCATCTTGGTGGGCTCTGGGTTACCTGCTGGAAACATACCGTTGGGTACAGCGTTGATAATCTTAACATATAATGGGAACTCTTTGAACGCCGCTGGGGCTAGTGTACTAGTGGCTCCGTAGAAGCAGTCCAACCCAACCTTTTGCTCAGCTGTGATCTCGATTGTGTCCGCTAGCATATCCACGTATGGGTCAACAGCGTCTATCTCCTCCACTGTACCTACTTGGCTCCAGTCCACCCAAGCGTATCGCTCATTCTCCAATATCTCCTCAAGCATCAACTGC
>CAZZFH010000177.1:0-5332 GCA_964653295.1 uncultured Candidatus Bathyarchaeia archaeon
AAACCATGGAGTGAGTTAATTCAACCCGCCATCAAGGCAGCCCGAGACGGACACAGTGTAACCAGTTGGGAATACGCGCTACTTTTCGGGGGAACTGGAGGCAGATCAAATACATTGGAGGGACGAACATTCTTCCCAAGTGGAAGAAAACATTACGCCCCAGATGGATTTCAGGTTCCAGCGGGTGAGGTCTGGAGACGACCAGACTTGGCAAAGACCCTTGAGGCATCTGTAGAGGAGGGTCCAGATTATTTCTTGAGTGGAAAATGGGCTAAGAGACTGGTTGAGGAAGCAAATAGTCTCGGCTGGATGATTTCTCTTGATGATGTGGCTGGGTACGAGCCCATCTGGGTGGAACCCACACACAGCATGTACAAGGAGAATGAAATAATCGGTATACCCCCACCTCAACGTGGAGGTTTCTACGCTGGTTTTCTCTTTGGTGTACTGGATTACTTTGATCTGGATGGGCACTATACCGAATCAGCAGAGACTTTGGCGTTAATCGCATGGGTTCTTAGGCGAGCCCATCTTGATAGGAACCTTATCCATGACCCAGATTATTATGATAACCCGATTGATGTTCTCCTCAGCAGCAGTTACCATGAGATAGTCTCAGAGCTATGGAAAAACAGTCGCCCCAAGAAAGACATGACAGGATACCTTGAACTAACCCACAGTAAATCAGCCCAACGGGGCCTCCCTACCCGCCACAGGGCATATTCCCCACGATAGCTGCGAACTTAGCATCGTAGACGGTGATGGAAACTGGGTGCAGATGATGGAGACAAGTGACGGCGGTATGCCCGGGGTCGTTGTTGATGGTGTGCCTGGTAGCGGTATCGGTTGGGAAAGATATGCCATGGTGGAACCCGGTGGTAGAACCCAGCACGCCATCGCAAACACATTGATAGCGAGAGATGGAGCACCTTGGATGGGCATAGGTTCCCCGGGAGACTGTATTTTCACAGTCCCACAGGTGCTCTTTAGTATCCTTGAGTGTGGCTGGGAGCCTTACAAGGCTATTGATGCGCCAAGGTTTTGGCCTCTCAGAGACGACTGGACACTAGAAGTCGAGAACAGGATCAGCATAAACGTAGTAAAAAGACTGAAGCGAATGGGTATCATGCCCAGACCCCTAGGCGAGTATCATTGGCCAATGGGTAGTATGCAAGCAGTCTGGCGAAAAGAAGGATCATATATGGGAACAGCTGATCCCCGTCGCTTAGGGATCGCACTAGCCTACTAGGCACCTGTTCTGTGAATGGCTAGTATATCACTTAGTAAGCCGTGGGCAGTACCTACTCCCCCTGCTCCGCCACCAATCACAGTAACTATCAATAAACCGTCTGTCATAACAGTCAAGGCGTTCAAGGTTCCTGTTACTCCAGCAAGGGGGTCTGACAAGTGGACTCTTTCAGGTGAGACCCTTGCCTTAACGACCCCATTTTCCATATAAGCTTCTGCTATAAGCTTGATGCGTTCACCATGACCCTTTGCAGCCATTATATCCTCTGGAGTGATGCCTGTGATTCCTTCTCGCTCAACATCCTCTACCTTGAGTTCACCACCCAGCAAAGCATTGCCTAGGATCATTATCTTGGCTACCGCGTCCCACCCCTCCACATCTGCTGAGGGATCAGCCTCAGCATACCCCAGTTCTTGGGCTTCCCTCAGGGCGTCCTCATATTTCTCACCCTGCTCCATCTTTGATAGAATATAGTTTGTGGTGCCATTGATGATTCCCTTGACCCCATAGATCTTGTGACCAGCCAGGTTCTCTGATGCAAAGTTGATTGCAGGTGTACCGCTGAGGACCGTGGACTCTATCCTGAACTGGACTTGGTTCTGATCCGCTAGCTCCTTGAGTTCCTTGTATGCGAGAGCCGCTGGACCCTTATTGCTCGTGACAACGTGTTTTCCATGGCTCAAAGCCGCCTTGACGTGGCTAAGCGCAGGCTCCCCAGTCTCAACGTTGGTAATAGTGACCTCTGCAATGATGTCTGCGCCTGTCTCGGTTACTGTCTCCAAGCTTGTCAGCCCCTTTACTCTTCTCGGGTATGATTCCAGTGTTCCTGTTTCCTCAAAGTTCCTCAATAATAGCTCTAGGTCCAGTCCATCTGGATCATAGACACTGCCCTTGCTTCTTCCAGCTATGGCGACTATCTCTGCATCCAGTCCATATTTCTCTTTGAGCATCGTGTTCTTGTCTCTGATCGTCTCTGCGAATGCTTGGCCGACTACGCCGAAACCGATCAAGGCGATCTTGGTCATTGTAATCTTTTGGGGTGGCTAGTTGTTATAATAAGTTTAGTTTTTGATTCTGGGTAGGCTGGTTTAATAAGAAGAGGAGGGGTTGCCGCTTCGACTTAGGGGGCTCTCGCAAGCGATCAGCCCATACCTAGTATGGAAGTGGCTCTGGTCCTCTAAAAATACCTTTTTTCACTACTATTTAAGATTTATAGTTTATACTCTATATTATATTCTATATACTTTACATAAATGAGTTTATATCATTAATGTTTTTCCTTAAACCTGTAAATATCTAAGATATAGAATAACATTCTATATCTTAATACCTATAAATACAATCAGACTAATGTATGATCAACCCCACTCGAAGGGTTTATTGGTATTGATGACATGCCTCAAAACATGAAGATAGCCCTAGTCGAGCCACCAAAAGATTTCTGGTTCGTAATGGGGAAATACATTCCCCCACCCTTCGGGCTCCTATGTCTTGCTGCCTATCTTGAGCAGGAACAACCCGAAGCAGATATAATTGTGGTTGATAGCCAAGCGGAAGGTCTCGACTGGGATGGCTTGGAGAACCGTTTATCTGAGTTGGAGCCAGACATTGTGGCATCAAGTGGCATGGCGACAGCCAATGCTTTCTATGGTCTCAGGGTATCCCAGATGGCAAAACAGGTTAACCCAGATATCAAAACGGTTCTAGGTGGTCAGCATTATACAGCCCTAGCGGATGAGACCATTTCCCAGTATCCAGAGGTTGATTTCATCGTCCGTGGAGAGGGAGAGGAGACCTTCGCCCAGCTGGTGAAAAGTGTAGATACTGGTGCTGGGTTTGAGGATATTCTTGGGCTCAGTTATAGAGGAACCAGAGTAGTCCACAACCCGGATCGCCCATTAAGATGCAGCCTCGATGAATTCCCATCCCCTGCATATCATCTGGTTGAGGAACACATGAAAGGCTATTATTTCTCCTTGATGGCTGAGGAAGATCTGCCTTTTGCTATTATTGAGGGAAGCCGTGGATGCCGCCACGACTGTAGCTACTGTAGCCAATGGGGGTTCTGGAGACAAAATCATCGATTCAAATCTCCGGGTCTTATTGTTGATGAGTTCGATAGGCTCTACAATGAATATGGGAGCAGGTTCTTCTGGTTTACAGATGATAACTTTGGGCTCGGTGCACACACTGAGAAGATATGTGATGGCTTGATTAAGCGTGGATTGGGAGACGAGATACAGTGGTTCTGTCAACTCAGGGTAGACGATATCGTGGCTCACCCCGATATGATTGGTAAACTGAGGAAAGCAGGGGCTATCTGGGCATTGGTTGGCTTCGATAATCCAAGCATGGAGATTCTCCGTAGCTATAGGCGCACTGGTTTGGAGAAAGATAACTCAAAACAAGCTGTGGACCTTCTCAGGGATAATCAGATCTTCAGCCAAGGCACCTTCATAGTGGGGCACCCCAGCGATAGCCATGAGTCTGTGGAGGCTCTGCGTGAGTACGCTGATTTCTTGGACCCAGATATCGCGTCTTTCTTCGCCTTGACACCATTCCCGGGTACAGAGATCTATTTGGAGGCTAAGGAGAAGGGCTGGATCATGGATGATAACTGGGCTAACTATGATATGGTTCACGCTATAATGCCCACGAACCATCTTAGCCGAGAGGAAGTACAACAAGAACTCTTTGAGTGCTATAACCAGTTCTTTGGATCATGGCCCAGACGATACCGTGGTATATTGAGTGAGAACCCCGTGGCTCGTCGCACCTATGGGTATCTGGCTAAGCAGAGTATATTGGCAAACCTGAAAGACTTGTTCAAGTAGTTGATATTATGGAGCCACGGATCAAGCAATCCCAACTCGCATTATACTTGCTTCTCTTCGTGGCTGCTCCCACACTGACCTTCACCATGGGAACATGGTTAGATCAAGCCCTTGGATTCTCACAGTACCCACCCTTTCCATCAAACCTATTCCTAGGGATGGCGGTCATGATCATTGGGTTGAATCTGGGGATCAAATCCACTCGCCAAATCTATCACGCCGGATTAGGTCTCCCTTGGGGCGAAGCAGCCCACGAGGTTGAGACCCAGAGGCTCGTTGTGGATGGGATATATGCTTACTCTAGGAACCCTATGGTTCTGGGGTATAGTCTTCTCCCGGTGGGGATGGGGTTGATGTTTCGAAGCATCGGTATGATGCTATCAATAACCCCCGCCGTACTCGTACTGAATTACATAATAGTCAAGACCCGTGAAGAACCTAGGCTCTTGACGCGATTCGGCGATGAATACCAAGCTTACAAGGCAAAGACGCCATTCCTATTCCCCCATTGGGATAGCCTGATTCAAGACTTTCTGGTACCCTACATCAAGGACCACAGGGATCAATTAACCTATGTTTTACTAGCTGAGCTTAGCCTGCTAGTTACCTCAATATTTGTATTCCAAGACCTCCCAGCAGTTGATTTTCCTCGACACGAGACCGTTTCCAGTGTATTATTCGGGGCTATCTGCATACTAGGCATCTTTGCAGGGATAGCCCCCAAATGGTGCTCTTTTGTTTCCCGTAGTGAGAGGCGTGGTAGTGATGGAGTAGCTGGACATCATCCTGATTGTGGGCATTTCCCGGGGCATACTGTGAAGTTGGGTGGTCGGGTTTTCTGCGCTGGTTGCAGTGGGCTGGTTCTGGGAGCTGTTCTTCCTCTTATTGGATTGGTTTCTGGTGTTTATCCTTTGGATATGATGGTGGGTTTTTGGTTTGGTGTATTACTGGTTGGGCTGGGCTTGGTCCAGCATTTTATTGATCTGGGCTCTGGTTGGATACACTTTTGGCTGAATTTCTGGTTTGTCGTGGGCGCGTGGCTCATGTTTGCGGCTATTCAGTTGATGAATCTCAGTTTCCTCGTATCCGTTTACTTCTTGGCGGTGACTGTTTTCTGGATATACGCTAGGATCAGGGCTAGTCAATGGACTCATGTGGTGGTCTGTAGGGGCTGCGATGCCAAATGTGTTCATCGTTTTGAGTAAGCTTTGTATAACACATCCCTTATTCTGATCGTGAACTAAATTGG
>CAZZFH010000178.1:0-5319 GCA_964653295.1 uncultured Candidatus Bathyarchaeia archaeon
ACACCATCTACATGGATGGGAACAGCCTCGGCTTGATGAGCAAGGACGCCGAGAAGACCCTGATGCGGCTCATCGAGGAGTGGAAAACACTTGGGATCAAGGGGTGGGGCGGTGGAGAGATACCTTGGATCAACTACGCTGAGAAACTGGGAAACCTACAGGCTCCACTTGTCGGTGCAGAAAAGGATGAGTGTGTGGTTACTGGTGGTACGACTATCAACCTCCATACATTGGTCTCGACCTTCTACCAGCCAGAGGGCAAGCGCAGGAAGATTCTTGCTGATGAGTTGAACTTCCCAAGCGACCTCTATGCTTTGAGTGCCCAGATTAGGCTCAAGGGCGGTGACCCTGATGAAGACCTGATACTGGTCCGGAGCAGGGATGGGATGATCATCGAGGAAGAGGATATTATCGCCGCCATGAGTGATGAGGTTCAATTAGCGCTTCTTCCCAGCGTCTACTACAAGAGTGGACAATTGCTGGACATGAAACGAATCACAGAAGAAGCTCATAAACGGGGAATCATCGTTGGTTTTGACTGCAGCCACAGCACAGGCGTAATACCACACCACTTCAGCAAATGGGGAAGCGACTTCGCCTTCTGGTGCAACTACAAGTACATGAACGGTGGACCCGGCAGCACAGGCAGCATCTACGTAAACAAGAAACACTGGGGCAAGATGCCCGGCATGGCAGGATGGTTCGGCAACGCAAGAAGCACCATGTTCGAGATGAGCACCGAATTCGACCCAGCACGCACTGCGACTGCTTGGCAGATAGGCACTACAACGATGTTGAGCACCGCACCCATTGAGGGCAGCCTCAGGATGATGAGGGAAGCAGGTATCGAGAATATCCGTGAGAAGAGTCTCAAGATCACAGGCTACCTGATGTATCTGGTAGATGAGATGATAGGCAAGGAGCCCTATAATTATGGGATCGCTACACCCAGAGCCAGTGAGAGAAGAGGAGGGCATGTGGGTGTCTATCATGAGGAGGCTTGGAAGATCAATCAAGCCTTGATAGCCCGTGGGGTTATCCCGGATTTCAGGCCACCAAACATCATTAGGTTAGCCCCGATCCCCTTGTACATCAGTTACCATGATGTCTGGAAGGTTGCACAGCACCTGAAGGCGGTTATTGATAACGGTGAACATCTGAAATTCAGCGATGACAGAAGCACAGTCACCTAATTTCTTTTATTGTACTATTTTGTCGGCTAAAACTCGTTACCATGACGCTTTTCGTCATATATCAAGCACGGTTCTGGGCGGTTTTGGGGCGTCTTTCAAATAAAACAACCGTTTTACGGGTTAATTGCAGTACCCCCCCCCTCCCCCTATTATCAGGACCAGAGGGCTCGTTCTGATCAAAACTTGGTTAAGCATCCAGACGTATTCTGGAATAGATGAGACACAGATACGGGTTATTGCTCCTATTTTTCATATCAGTTGCACCGGTCTCGGCTTATACATATGAGATGACTTGGACATATGAGAACCAAGGCGCTGCTATCTATAATATGAGTATCAAGGACTTGGGGGTTCCAGTTTTCATGGAGACGGAGTATCAGTCGGTGATGATGGAGACGAGTTATGATGAACCCGTTTTGCTGGTGTTGGAGGATGGTTTCCTTAAATTGGTGCCAACCGGTCCAGTATTGATACCAGTAGGTGAGACCTATTCAGTCCACGCCCGCTACACCATAGATTCACAGCCGAGACCTATCCCCTCAATAAGCATACAATCCTCGGGAACACCTGATCAGATACCTGCTGAGTTATCACAATACACTTTGCCCAACGCGCTTTATCCAGTCGATGACCCAGAGATCACAGAAGTGGCAGTAGGGTTGACGTCTGGGGAGGATACCGTGCTGGGTAAGGTCTCGAATCTATTAGAGTGGTTCGAGGAATACTCTACATACACTGTTACTGAGGTTCCGAGGTCTCCGCTGCATACCATCCGGGACCCAAGAGGAGACTGCGATGACCTCTCTCTTCTGTTCATTACTATGTGCAGGAGTCAGGGCATCCCATCTTTCATGCAGGGAGGATTGATCCTTGGGGAGTCCATTGACATGGATGAGACAGACTGGAGCGGACACTACAGATACGTGTTTGAGGGGGCTGGGTGGCATGCTTGGGCTATGGTGTATGTACCGCCTTGGGGATGGCTACCAGTGGACCTCACGTTTCTGGGAGGCATGAACCCGTTGGAGACCATCACCGAGGCGTATTACTGGCGTGAGACAACCATTGTAGCTTGGAACATCTCCAGCCATGATTATGTGCAAGATGAGATTACGCAGCGGGATGCGTTGATCGATGCAGATGTATATTGGTACCAATACGACGCCCTTATTTTAGAAGAGCCAGAGAAAACAACCCCCATCTACCTCATAATACTGGGAACCGCACTTGTGATTGGTTATTTCCTATATAGGTATCGTTCATAACGGATGACCCCAATTAGGTTAGTATGTCGCGGGTAGCGGTTGTGAAGGGAGAACGTGAATTAGAACCAGTATACAAAGCTATGGAGTTAATTGACTATGGGAAAGCGTTGGAGCCCTATGAGACTGTGCTGGTAAAGCCCAACCTCATTACAAGCCACACCTACGAGACAGGGATAACCACAGACCCCATCGTAGTCGAGGCAGTGATCAGGAAGGTTCAGGAGCTAGGCAAGAAAGCCGTAGTTGTTGAGACAGAAGGAGGCATTACGTCGCCTGATTCAGCTATCCATGAGACGGGTATGATGGAAGCTATTGAACGTCTCGACTCAGAGTACATCAATATAAGGAAACTCGATGATAAGATCGAGTTAGTGGTCAAGAACCCGCGAAAGATCCAGCGATTCAAGGTAGCCCGCATAGCAACCGAGTCAGCCATAATAACAGTACCAACGATGAAGACACTTCATCACACGAGCATCACCATGGGGCTCAAAAACATGTTTGGAATGCTCACCACCCGTAAAAAATATCCAATGCACCGTCACGGAATGAGCAACGTCGTATTTGATATCTGCAAAACACTCCCTCCCACCCTCAGCGTCATCGATGGATTCTATGGGAAATCAGGGAAAGGACCATGGAGCGGCACACCAGTAAAGATGGATACAATCATCGCTAGCACCGACCCGATAGCAGCAGATGCCACAGGCGCTAGATGCATAGGAATAGACCCATGGACAATTGATCATGTGAGATGGCTCCATGAAGCGGGTATGGGCGAGATAGATGATGTTGAGGTGGTAGGTGATGGTATTGATGCGGTTTATCAGAAATGGGAGACTGAGGTTTAATCAGAAAAACCTCTAATAGCAATTAACAGGTATCTGATGGATTATGAATCCCCAAGAAGTAGCCATCGCGTGTAACCTAGACTGTGGAGCAGGCTGTGCCCTAATAGCACAAATCACAGACGGCAAGAGAACAAGGGTCAAGGAGAACCCCCTAGCAGGACCCTATCTCAAAGGCTGTATCAGGGGATTCCAGATCGAGAGGATGCGGCAGTCTGGGGCATAGAAGGACCCACTCTGTGAATGTACAGGTCAAAAAAGCATAGATTAATGGGAAAAATGGAGACTATTCTCGGGGTAGAAACACCGAGAAAACCGACCCCTTCCTATATTCACTGGCTACGGTTATCTCGCCGCCATGCATCTCAACCAATGACCTTGTGATCCATAGACCCAATCCAACACCTGTGATTTGCTGCGCCTCAGAGTCACGGGACCTGAAGAACTTTGTAAAGAGATTCTGCAAGTCTTCAGGCGTCAACCCGATACCAGTGTCCATAATATCTACCCGATACCTTGGACCTTTTACGTCGAGTTTGACTGTTATCTGACCTTCGCTTGGAGTATATTTGTGGGCGTTAGAGAGGAGGTTTGTGAATATCTGACCCAGTTTCTCCGCGTCACCATACACGGTTGTATCGTTACCTGTTAAGTCGAGGGTTATATGCTGATTCTTGTCGTTAAACTGTGGACGTAGATTATCAACGGTATCTCGAATTACATCACCCAAGCTTAGAAACTCCATGTTGAGCTCGATAGCACCCGCCTCGATCCTTGAGACTGTAAGCAAGTCTGATACTAGCTTTGTTAGCTTCAAGGAGTTTCGCTTGGCCACCTGTAGGTAATCTCGTTGCTCTTCAGTAATCTCCCCAGCGTCGCCATCGAGCACCATATCAATGTAACCAGAGACACTGCTTAACGGGGTTCTAAGTTCATGAGATACAAGGGATATGAACTCTGATTTGAGGCGCTCAACCTCACGCTCTCGGGTTATGTCCCGGAACACAAATAGAGTGCCTATGGGGGACTCGGTCTTATCCAAGACATATGTGGAGTAGGTTTCGAGATCACGTTTTAGGGGCCAGTTCTGGGTGACGATCTCGGTGTAATCGAAGTTTCCCTCTCTGAATGCTTGGTTGAAGCGGTCTATTATTCCCTGAGGGTCATTGAACACCTTTTTGAAGTGGTCCAGTAGCTCAATGAATGTGTGTCCAAGGGAGTCCTCTTCTTTTAGGACAAAGAACTCCTCGAATCTATTGTTGACCCAGTATATCCGATCATCTAAGGCTAAGAGAAGCATGGCGTCTGTTGTGGCGTCGAGTATGGCTGTGGTCTCGCTTCTGGCTCTTTCGGCTATGTTAAACTGGTTTTCTAGCTTCTGTAATGCTTGTTTGAGGTTTTCCTCGATATTTTTCCTAGCGGTGATGTCTCTTTTTATGAGTATGAAGTAGGTTACTTTCCCGGCTTCGTTGATGGGGTTGATGGTCAATTCCTCGTAATAGGATTCCCCGTCTTTCTTCTGGATCAGGTATTCGCCTGTCCATGGGGTGCCTTTCTTGGCTTTCTCCCAGATCTCGTTGAACTGGGGCTTCATATCATTAGGTTCAAGCACCTCAAACCCGGAGCCTACCAACTCAGAGCTATTGTAACCAGTGATCTTGTTAACCGCACGGTTCACCCAGATGATCTTCCCATGATTATCCGCGATAATAACCCCGTTTCTGAGGGCTTGGAGGGCAGAGGTGTGAAGCCGGGATAGCTCTTCCTTGAGTACCAACCTCAACTATCTCCTGTTTCTGCGGGTTTTGTCTCTGAGAAATCAGTTACCACGGCTCTTATCCAGCCCTTCACTATGTAGGGGTCTCGGTTTACCATTCGTTCATAGAGTAACTCTATGAGACTTGAGGGGCTGTTTTCACGTGGATCTGATGCGTATAATAGGGGGGCATGTACTTCGCCTGAGCTATAGACTCCAGTGAATGGGTTTACTGAGTACTCGTGCATATGCTTTAA
>CAZZFH010000179.1:0-5302 GCA_964653295.1 uncultured Candidatus Bathyarchaeia archaeon
AAACGCTATATAGAAAATTAGTAGCGTCATAATTGTCTATTCAGGTGAAATATTGATGAAAAATAAATTAAAGAGATGGCTGTAAAAGCTACTCGATATGCCCCCGATGGGTTAAGAGGTTGTGGACCTAGAAGGGCTGGCCTATTTGACCCAGACTATTTGAAGACTGCTGATCAAGAGATTATGGTAGTGGTACAGATCGAGACAAAGGAAGCTGTAGCGAATATAGAGGATATTTGCTCAGTTGAGGGTATAGATGCGACTTATATTGGTCCTGCTGACCTATCTGCAAGTTATGGACACTTGGGAAACATGAGCCACCCAGATGTACAGAAGGCAATAGACATGGTATATGATGCATCAAAAGCAGCAGGCATCGGTGCGGGTATTCATGAAGCCTCAGGTACCTCTATTCCTGAGAGAATGAAAAAAGGATACAACCTCGTGACGCTGGGAAATGATCTTATTTATGCAAAGAAGGGAGTTCTGGCTCAGTTCAAAGAACTGGGAATAAAACCCTAAACAATTTTTTACTCGTATTCTATTGTAGCAGGCGGTTTGGGAGTAAGATCATAGTACACCCTACTTACATTTGGGCAGCTATCGAATATCTTTGAGGCTGCCTCGCGTAATGTAGTCCAAGGTAGCTGCATTATTTTTGCCGTTAAATAATCTCTGGTCTTAATTGCTCTAATGGTTACAGTATAACCTGGAGTATCACGTTTATCAACAAGCAATACGAGACGAGTGGCTTCAGGGTAATTATCAAAAACATAATCCCTAATCTTTGATAATTGTTCATAATTTGGGTCTATGGTGCGCTCTGAGTCATCCAACAGAGCCATCGTCAATAATGTACCATATGATCTTTTCCCATTTACAATACCAGTTGTTTTCTCTACCAGCATCCCTGCACGTACATTATTTTCAGAAGTCTCAAGTAGTTTCGCTGCATCGCGTCTAAGAACCTTTAGTTCCTTAGGAGCTTCACCACTGAATATAGCTGCAAAATACTGGGAAGGACTATGGGGACCAAGTTGTTCCTCCACAATAAATGTGGCTTTCTTTAACTCATCAAGTTTTTCAGCGGTTATCTGTCCAACAACTCTTATGCTGAGACCAGGTCCCGGGAAAGGCTGACGCTCCGCTAATTCTGGTGGAATCAGTAGTTTACGGGCTACCTCTCTCACTTGGTATTTATAGAGACTTTTTAATGGCTCTATTACTTGGAACCCATATCTTTCCACTGGGTCTATCCCGATTTGTTCAAGAATATTATGCTGGGTCTTTATCCCGCTAGATGTTTCATCGACATCAGCCTTGATTGTTCCCTGAATCAAGTATTTGCATTCCTCTTCCTTAGCTGCATCACGTAATGTCTGATAGAATGTCTCTCTGAATGCTTTTCTTTTCTCCTCAGCGTCACTCAGTCCGTTTAATGTCTCCATGAATCGTTGACGTTCATTAAGAATTCTTACGGGGAGATTCAATGGCTCACTAGTTAGCAGATTTTTCACTTGTTCTGCTTCGCCGAGTCGCATAAAATTATCATCAATAAACAGGCAGACAAGATTATCTCCGATAGCTTTGTGCGCGATCACCGCTGACACTGTGCTATCAACCCCGCCGCTTACTGCAACAATTGCTTTGTTTTCTCCAAGAACTTCTTTTACTGCTTGTATCTGTTGTTCTATGAAAGCGGAGACATCCAAGTCTTCCATGTTTCTCACCCTGATTTGGCTATGTTTCCGCATAAAAGCTTTCCAAATCCATAACTAAAATAGTTAAATAAACAATATATTTCTGGTAAAATTTTAACTTTGAATGCAAGATTTAAGTAGCTTGAAAAAAAGAAAACGAGTTCTAATGTAAGAAAATCAGGGTCCAAACGATAACTGTTATTAGTGCAGGCGTGATAGAAGGCGCCAAACTCGAGAAATTATTCTATCATTAGTATTAAATCTCTTCTAGCCTGTTCTATGTAAGTGAATTATATTGGAACTCGACTTGTTGATCAAGAATGGTAGAGTAATCGATGGAGCAGGTAACCCATGGTATAAAGCAGATGTCGGTGTAAAGAATGGCAAAATATACGCCATAGGGAAACTACAAAACGTAGATTCAAAGAAAATAATCGATGCATCTGGACATTTTGTATCCCCAGGATTCGTTGATGCTCACAGTCACGGAGACTATAATACACTTTTCTATAGGGATATGGAGAATGTTACCCATCAGGGAATCACCACTATCGTAGCTGGTCAATGTGGTTCTAGTCCAGCGCCTTTGAGTGATCTAATCAGGCAGGAAGCACAGAAATCAAGCGATGCGAATCTACCAGAAGGAATTGAGTTAAAACTCACATGGTCAAGCTTCAACGAATATCTAGGTGAAGAAGAGAAAGAGAAACTCGGAGCAAATGTAGCCCATATAGTGGGACACGGCGCCATCAGGGCTGCAGCGATGGGTTATGATGCGAGGGCACCTACCGCTGATGAATTGGAAAAGATGAGAGAATACACTGCAGAAGCGATGAGGTCCGGTGCCTATGGTATTAGTACTGGTTTGATCTATCCACCGGGAATTTATGCAGAAACAGATGAGATAATTGAGCTAGCCAAAGTCGCGTCGAAATACGATGGGGTCTATGATAGCCACATCAGGGGAGAAGGAAAGACACTGATGAAAGCCCTTGAAGAAGCATTGGAGATAGGCTATAAGGCAAACATCCCAGTCCAGATAAGCCACCACAAGATAGCCAGTAAGACCCTCTGGGGAAGCAGCGTTCAAACTCTTGAGATGTTTGAGAAAGCCAGAGAGAATGGTGTGGATGTTACTGTTGACCAGTACCCGTACAAGGCAGGCTCAACGAGCCTAATGACCCTATTACCACCTTGGGCTCATGATGGTGGACGAGAAAAAGCCCTTGAAAGATTAAAAAACCCGGAACTTCGTTCACGAATGGAGAAAGAGATTAAGGAAGGTATCGAGGGATGGGAGAATTTCGCTGGAGAACTCGGATGGGAAAACGTCTACGTTACATCAGTCAACTCGGAGAAGAACAAGCATCTGGAAGGCTTGAACATGACTGAGATAAAGAAGAAACGTGGAGCAAAAGACGAGTTCACGGCACTCTATGAGCTACTATTAGAGGAGGAAGGCGCAGCAGGGATGGTGATCTTCTACGGTGACGAGGGCGATGTCAAGAGAATAATGAGCCATCCTCTTCACATGGTTGGAACAGACGCAGGGTGCTGCACAGTCGAAGGACCATTCTGCAAGGGAAAACCACACCCACGCCACTATGGAACATACCCCAAGGTACTAGGGAAATATGTGCGAGAAGAAAAAACACTCACCTGGGAACAAGCAGTTAGAAAGATGAGCAGCTTCCCAGCACAGAGATTCGGCATACTGGATAGAGGACTCTTGAGACCGGGTATGTGGGCAGATATCACCATATTCAACCCAGAAACAGTAATAGACACAGCCACCTACAAAGAACCCCACAGCTTCCCCGCTGGAATCCCATACGTCATAGTGAACGGAGAGTTAACCATCTCAGAAGGCAGATACACTGAGAATCGATCTGGTAAAACCCTCAGGAAACCAGTTTACTAATTATTTTTTACCTAAACATTTATTGTATATCTGAGAATGAGTGTCTCAATACGAAACTGGTGAAAAAACACGGGTAATTTTCTAGTAATAGGGGGTGGCCTTGCAGGGCTAAGCTTTGCCATAAGGGCAGCGGAGAAGACATGTGTTACTATAATCTCCAAAGGTAAGTTGATGGACTCAAACAGCAGCTTAGCCCAAGGAGGGATAGCTGCAGTAATCAAGCCTACGGACAGCTTTCAGAAGCACATTAACGATACTATGAAAGTTGGTCAAGGGCTCTCTGATCTAGAGGCTGTAAAGACGCTTGTAAGTCATGGACCAAAGGAGATAGAGTGGCTAATTGAGCAAGGAGTAGAGTTTTCCAAGATAGATGGGGAGTTTGATTTTACTCGCGAGGGCGGGCATAGCAGTCGTAGAGTGGTTCATGCTGGGGATATTACTGGGCATGAGGTTCAGAAAACCCTTGTAAATAATGTCAATGAAAATGAAAACATTAAGATATACGAGGAAACCACAGCGATAGACTTGATAATAAACGAGGAAAAATGCCAAGGAGTAAGAGCTCTCGATAACCAAAATAACCGGATAAATGATTTCTATGCAGACATAACGGTCTTGGCGACTGGGGGAGTCGGTCAATTATATTCCAAGACATCCAATCCTCTAGTTGCTACAGGGGATGGGATCGCCATGGCTTGGCGAACTGGGGCTATACTCAGGGACCTTGAGTTTGTCCAGTTCCATCCATCAATACTGGATTATGGTGAGAGCCCATTCTTCCTCATCAGTGAAGCCGTTAGAGGCGAAGGAGGCATCTTAGTAAACTCAGAGAAAGAAGCCTTTATGCCCCGATATCACTCCATGCAGGACCTAGCACCCAGAGATGTGGTCTCTAGGGCTATTGTCGAGGAACAGAAAAAGGGTCCAGTCTATATTGATATCCGTGAAAGAGGTAAAGAATACCTTGAGGCGCGATTCCCTGGAATCTATGCAGAGTGTCTGAAACGTGGGATCAGGATGGATATGGATCTTATCCCAGTTTCCCCAGCAGCTCATTACTTCTGTGGTGGTGTCAAGACTAACCTATATGGACAAACAAGTATCCAGAATCTATTGGTTATTGGGGAATCGGCTTGCACTGGTGTTCATGGAGCAAATAGGATGGCGAGTAACTCGTTGTTAGAATGCCTTGTGTTTTCTGATATGGCAGCTAGTAGAAGGGTAAAGGAAAGCAGTGATTTTCCGGAACAGGTACTTGATGTTGAAAGAAGCTCATCCTTTGAATCAATTAATTTTTTAGAGGATATACAAAAAACGATGTGGGAGAATGTTGGAATCAACAGGGAGACCCACAGAATAGAAAAAATACAGAAAAAACTTGATTTGATATATTTAGAAGCCCAGAAAAGCCTCTCAAGAAACATAACACAGCAGAATATACATACTAGAAACCTAGCTTGCATTGCTAGATTAGTAGCTAAGGCTGCATATACTCGAAAAGAGAGCAGAGGAACCCATATGCTCATAGATTACCCTGTACGCGATGATGAAAACTGGTTAAGACACATAGAGTTTAAAAAAGAAGATATGATCCTTGTGGATCACTGATTAGAGTTACTTTACGTATTTTCCGAAGTGGGATGGGGTTGCGTGTGGTGGAGGTAGCTCTGCCATGGTCTTC
>CAZZFH010000180.1:0-5290 GCA_964653295.1 uncultured Candidatus Bathyarchaeia archaeon
GATGACTCTATGGGTTATTCTCTCTGGGAGTATGTCCCTCATGTTCATTGGGACCTCGAAGAATATGATGTCCCCGATTTGTATCTCATTGGGCGGGACTCCTTGGAATAGTAATATGTCTCCTTCATGGATGTTGGGTTGCATACTTTGGCCTCTTGCGACTGCTAGAGGCATGGAAGTATTGCATACTATCTGAAGCATTGTGAATCCAAAGAACATTGGGAGTATGAAATAGCAAAATTTCTTTATCTTGCTTAACAAGATGACTTTTTGCTGTATGCCTTGGACTTCCATTGGAAAATAGTATTTTGCATATAATATCTAGATTATGTTTACGTGTTATAGAATAGAAGTATTGGTTAGTTTTGGATTATTTTTTCCTTTTTCTCCATATAGATGCGGTTTCCTTCGATTACCGTGTTTATCTCTATGGTCTTGCTGCCTAGAACCTCTAATTCTTCATTCATTGGTATATTTTTCTCTTCAATATGTTCTATTTTCTCAGGAACATAGTAATTGTTCAGTTTGTCTTTTTCAAATGGTTTTTTGGTTTCCTTTTTCTCGGGTTTTTTATTTATTTTAATTATTTTTTTGAGAAGGTTGGTTTTTTCTTCCTTGTTTTTTACGGGTTTTGCCTCGGGTATCTCCATGTCTTCTGGTTTGATGAAGAGTTCAATGACTTCTATTAGTATGATTAATACGATGATGGCGATGCTGACGCTTCGAACATTGACTGATTTCATTATCTCGAAGTAGGTGTCTATCAAGTAGGTGATAATGCTCATCGTATCAATGAGCCATACCAAGCTGCGTTTTAATAGAATCGTATGTGGTTGCAGCCTATACACAATTGATTAATTACATTTCTCGGGCTTAGAATGCCAAGTTGAGCCAGCTGTTAGATGATATTAGGGATAAGATCACTGGATTGTTATCTGGTAGTCCATATGATGTGATGATGCTCTCGCTTTTATCAAGTGGTATATTTATCCTAGTGGATTTCTTGGTGGATTTATTGGTTTTTTATCCCGGTCGAAGCCTGGTTTATGTTTTGAATGTGAATCTTGCGTGGGTCTCCCTCTGGCATAGTTTGCTAATTGTATCAGCTTTCTTGGTGTTTGGTTACGCGTTTATTGTTTATCGGAACATGGTGAAAGAAGAGGCGGACAATATTGATGAATATATCTCGAGTACCATCGAGGCTCTTGATGCCTTACGGTATAATCTGTACAGTATGAGGATGGCGATACATTCCTCGAACAGTACCGATATGACATATGAGGAAGCCATTGATTCTGTTGAGGAGGGCTTGTCGGTCTCAATTAATTTGATAGATGCTTATCTTGAAAATAATAACTAAGTTATTTCAGATGTTTATTGGACTTTGGTCATGATGGGATAGTATGTGACTACGGTTGTTGTGTCTTTTCTTGCTTCAAGTTCTAGTTCGAATGTGCTTGGGATATCTTGGTTGATGGATGAAGCCATTATAATTATGTCCCGGTTGCCTGAGCCTGTTATATTTACCCAAGTTCCTGTGTCCAATATTATCGTACCATCTATTACTTGGATCTGGGTAGTAGAGTTCAGTAATATTGTACAGTTGATAAGTCGTGAGAGCCCTGTTTCGCTCAGGCTAATCAGTCTCAGATTATAGGTATCAACTCCTAGGTTCTTGACTCGTAGAGCATAATTGTGTATCTTCTGGATTGGATCTTGCAGGAGGCGGATGAAGTTTACACAGTTCTGGTAGTCCTGAGTTGTGCTGTAAACAGAGGTCACTCGTATTTTCGCGTCTGTGTTGTTGAGGCAGCTTGATGGATTGATTGAAATGTTTAACCACTGTGTGTTGTTGGCTCCTGTGGATACAAACGAAAAGTATCCTTGACCACTTGTGGGGTAGCTAATTGTCGTATAGTTCCATACTTGTATGGTGATTGTTGCTCCGTCTACGCTGTTGTGAGTGAGAGTAGTGAAGTTAAGGTGAGGAGATTGGCTATCAGTGATATCATTGAAAACGAACTCAGTTTGAGAGGTGTATTCATCATAGTAGGTTGTGTCCAAAGCGATATAGTCCAAATAAAAGTCAAAAGGCGAGTTCTGTTCAGCCTTGACCTTGAGCTTCCACCCACCAGTTGAGTTTCTAAAGTCCTCTGGACTCACCGTTATTACTTGGTTCTTGGTCTCATCTGTATCAGCAGTTCCTGAGGTATAGTTCATGAACCCGTTTCCAGTGACCGGATAACCCGCAGCGGTATAGTTGTAGAGCTGTATCTCTACTCTGATAGATGAGTTCGTGTAGGATGTGTCTGTGGTCCACTCTATTTGCGTCCACTCATAGGTGTTGCTTGAACCCTCAAGCTCTACTTCCGCGGTGTAGGTCTCTCCCCATAAATGTAGGAGTGATACGTCAATGTCCCAGGTATCAAATAGTGCATCTGAGCTTGGTGTGCCGTCTCGTACACGGATGGTGAAGGTGCCTGAGTTGAGGTACTGAGTCACCGATACATTGTTCCATCCAGCGCTAAAGTCCGTGAAGACATTGTTCCATGTGCCATTCCATACGTCAACAAGGATGTCTTCTGCGCCCATGGTTCCCCCGTTTATGCACAGTTCCTCGTTGGACTCTGTGAAATCTACTCCTGTCCACTGGTATTCCATATCTAGGCTGTACTCGGCTGTACCATCATCCCATATGTGAACTAAGGCGATGTCTATCTGCCACTGGTCCTTCACTGTATCTGAGGTTGTGTTGGCGCCTCTATACCTTACCGTGAATGTGTCGCTGGTCAGCCAGCTGGTGATAGACACATTGTTCCATGTACTCGCATTTAGGTCGGAGAACACTGTGTCCCAGCCCAAGGTTGTTGTGTTCCACACCTCAACGATTATGTCCTCATTTCCCAAGGTTCCTGTGTAGATGCATAGTTCCTCATACAATAGATCGTATTGGAGGTTGGTCCACTGTATCTCAAACTCTAGGTCTTCATCAGATGATTCTTGGGTCTCAATAATTAGGGTAACATCGTCGACATAGAAGTGTTCGTTGTATCCCAGTGTGTCGGCTGAGAAGCGTACCTGAAAATCCGCTACATAGTACTGGCTGTCCGTGATATTGTAATCGTAAAAGTTCCAAGTGTCCTCAGTGTACCCTGTAAGGTCTTGTATCGTATTCCAAGAGCTCCCATTCCAGAACTGGAGATCGAGTTCACCAGCATCAAGACCTTCATCTCTATGCCAGAAGTCAATATAGACTGCTCGTGCTCCAGAGCAGTTGAAGCTTGGGGTGGTTAAGTCCCCGGATGTGTCAGGTCCTCCTAGTGCTGGTTCCTTTATAATGGTGACCTCATCCAGGTAGAAGTGTTCACCCCACCAGCATGGTCCGGCGCTAAATCTTACTTGAAAGTCATCCACGTGGTATTGACTATCAGAAACGTTGAACTCTAAATAATGCCACGTATCTTCTGTGTATCCTGTTAGACTCTGAATAGTATCCCAGTTATTTCCATCCCAGTATTGAAGATCAAGTTCTCCAGCGTCGAGGTCATCGTCCATAAACCAGAAACTCACATAAATCGCACGCACTCCAGACATATTGAAACTGGGAGTATCGAGGTCACCGGTGGGATTACCGTTATCTCCGTCAAAGTCTGCAGAGGTTGTACCATCATGTGCCTGGTCTGTTTCTCCATTCCATGCCCCGGTTGCGCTCCATCCAGATGGAGGCCAGCTTTCTTCAAAACTCTCCGCGTTTATCAATGTAACATTCACGACACCATCAATGTCAGCTGATACTATCCCATTGTGTGCTTGATCGGTCTCGTTGTTCCAGCCCCCAGTCGCGTTCCAATCTGTGGGTAACCATGTTCCCTCGAAGCCTTCTGTATCTACAAGGGTTGTATTAACATACTTGGCTTCTGTTAGGATGTCGTACTCTGAATCTGGTCCGGATTTGTGTGCTGTAAAGTTGGAGTTTATGCCAATATTTGGGGAGGAGTCAACATCACTTGAGTCGCTGACCACAGGTAGCTCTCCATCGGCTTTTCCTAGCAACCTGATAATGCTTGCATCTATCTGCCACGTATCCTTAGTTGAATCAGCTATCTCCGATGTTCCCTTGTATCTAATGGTGAAATTAGAGGAGGTAAGGTATGATCCTATGGTGAAGTTGTTCCAGCTATTGGCTGAGAGAGCGCCAAGGGTCATCCACTGGTTACTGCTGTTCCAGAAATCCAACTGGAGTTGCTCCGTTCCATTGAACGCCCCTGTTTTCACTACGATTTCAGATCCCTGATAATAATCAGGGACGTTTACCCATTGTTCCTCAAGATCAATCACGTTTGATAGGACATCCCACTCAATAACCTCCCAGTGGAGAACCGCGTCATTACCTCCGTTGTTATTCCTTTCCCCTGTTATCACCGTGGTGGATGTGAGCCTAGCTCGTATCATTACGTCTAAGTTATCCGAGCTTCCCGTCCCACCGGATGTACAGTGACCAGTGTTTATCCAACCCGTTGGTATCCATGCCATCGAGTTCGCAAGATTGATAGTGGAGACTGGGTCCGTGAGGCTCGTTTGGGCACCCGTGTATGTAATCACTCCTCTCTGGACTGATGTGGCACCGGAGAACTCGACGATGTACACGGTAGAAACTATCGTTCCAGAGGTGCCGCCTCTGAGAACTGTAACAGCGGTAGTCGAAGATAGATACATGCTGACTGCCCCGTAAATGATGTCATCGCTTGAGCCTCCTGAGTAGGAGCCAATCACCATAGTCTTATCCATGTTCACTGCTTGGAATGTTCCAGTATTTGATGTATCAGTAACGGTCAGATCGACCACATCAACATCAAAGTTAGTCCCAGTATCCTCTACGACCCACCAGTGACCGGATATAGTGCCATCATTATCTGCTCTAGTGAAAGTAAGCTGGGTTGTTGATGAGATGTTTCCTCGAACCGCGTTATCAATGTGTTCGTTATCCGTATTGCTGGCTTGATAGTAAAACACCAGGAATCCTTTTGTAAGGGATATTGTTGCTCCTATATTCGCAGTACCTGTAGTTTGTCCTGAGGCGATGCTAAAGCTACCTGAGTACACGTTAATAAGAGAGTTAAACTCAACGCAGTATATGCTGGTGTTTACTTGTTTAGAGTCCGCTTCGAATCTTGCGGCAGTTAATGTGGTACCACTTATTGATAGGTCAATCAGTGTGGACTCATGGTTGTCCATCGTGCCACCAGCTGTGGGGACATATCTGGTAGCGAATGGTACGACCTGTGAGGTG
>CAZZFH010000181.1:0-5275 GCA_964653295.1 uncultured Candidatus Bathyarchaeia archaeon
CAACGGGATAAGGGGAACCGTATTCTTCAACGTCGAACGCCTAGTCAAATGGGGCACATGGAAAAGCCTCCTCGCAGCAGCATCCCTGCTGGCAGCATCCATGTACCTTGTTAGAACAGGAAATACCCTCCTGGGTTTTGGGATCCCATTAGCATTCTATGGCGTTGGATCCGGAATAATGACGCCCGTGGTCCTTGATTTTATCAGCAAAAGAACCCCTGAGCGGCTAAGAGGAACAGCCATGGGAGTCCATGAGGGAGTCTATGGTGTCGGTATGTGTTTTGGGCCATTGATTGGTGGGGCAATCGCGGATTACTACTCGGCTTTTCTGTTATACTCGTTGCTTGTTGGTGTCTCGTTGATGATATTGCCGTTTGGTTATTTGATGACCCGTGAGCCCAAGGCTTAAACCGGATACTGTGTTCACTCTTGTGTGCCTAGGCGTAGAATAGTAAGGGGTTATCATATCGCGGTCCTCATTGGGTTAGATAAAAAGAGGGCAACATTTTGGAACATCTACAGCGAATCCATCAAACCAGACACGATTATCAAACTAGAGAGCACCCCATACAACTTTTATGAAGCAATCATCAACCAGCTAAGACCCAGCATCAAACAAGGAGTAAAAACCATAATCATAGCCTCAACAAACGAAAAAAACTATGATTCATTCTACTCACACATCGACAAACACCAAAGATGGCTCATAGGAGGATACGAGCTAAACCAAGTTACCCTCGAATACATAAAGGGCGCAGCAAACGATCTCGATACCGTACTAGAACTCATCGAGGAGTCCAGCCTCCAAAGAACCATCAAAGAGGCCTCCAAAGAGGATGTAAACAGGGTTATGAGGGTACTAGAAAAGAGGTTGAGCACCCCAAAGGGCATTGATACACTTCTCTTTACACTCAATGAGATAGAGGAAGCATTAGAGGATGAGGAGTCCAACCCGGAATACGTCTTATTGACAAACGAGTTCCAGAGAGGTCATCGGAGAAGAACCCAGAGACTCCTCCAGATCGCCCAGAATAAGAGGGTGAAATCCCTGATTGTAGACGCGGGATCACCCATGGGTTTGCGTCTAACCCAGTTCGGTGGATTGATCTGTATGATGAGATTAACACCCGGCTAAGGGATACCGTTCTTGGATGAGAATAACTGCCGTTTAAGGTTCTCGTGATAAGAAAAAAGTGATAAAGTAGGGTTGAAAATTCTCAACACAAGATAAGTTACAATCACAAAAAGTCACTTATTTAGGTATCAATTACAGTAGAAGCCCTATTTTAGTAGAATGTTTTCATTAAATGAGTTATTATAATGGAAAGACTGACAACAATTTATCATCAATTGTTGAGAAAATCCCTTGAATTAACCCTGCAACATGAGAGTAATCCCCTATAATATAATATAATAAAACTAGTTAATAATATAATAATAGAGTAACATCCAAAAAAAGGTGGCGGCTGGACTAGAAAAGATACTCTCAAAAAACGAGAATGGTTTACTGTAGCTTAAGAATCAGAGATAAACTCGTTGGCTTGGTCCAAGAAGGCGCTGGGCCTGTAGGTATCAGCCATGAATATTCCAAGCTTCTCCATATCACTAATGGATCTCTTGGTATATGGCTTGAAAATCGACTTGTGGGCGAGAGGCGAGACACATGCACAGACCCTTACTCCTTGGTCCAGCATCCTCTCAAGTATCTGATAATTCTCAGTCTTTTCTTCTGTCTCTTCACCAGGCTGGGTCAGCACAAAGTCACTGAAGATGAATACCATTCTGTCGCTACGATCATTGATATCTGTTATCTCGTCATATGCCCATTTTAGGCTCTTGTCTGGTACTGTTCCTCCCCAAGTCATGGAGGTAAACCCGTTGCAGTATCTTTTCTCCATCTCGGTGGTGGTGCAAAACATTATATTGATAAGATCATCCAATACGGGCATCACATCAATCTCTTCATAAAAATCCTTGATTATGTGGCTGTTGGATTCATAGAGTGTTAGGGCGTATTTTTCCCTGCGGAAAGCCCAGAGCAGCGGCACGATGCTCATGATACTATACGTTATGCTGTTCAAACCCTCAAGATCATAGAACATGGTATTACTGATATCCAATATGAATACAATGTGCCGCTTCTGCTT
Organism: uncultured Candidatus Bathyarchaeia archaeon; assembly: GCA_964653295.1. GTDB lineage: Archaea > Thermoproteota > Bathyarchaeia > TCS64 > TCS64 > RBG-16-57-9. Next base: position 2,148 of record CAZZFH010000181.1, read on the forward strand.
CTCACGCTGCCTCATCAAGAAATCATCCCAACGAATATCCTCGATGGATCTACCGAGGTCCAGAATATTCTCTAGGCTCCTCTCTTCATCGATGAGATCCGTATCCTCCCCGGGCTGATACGGCATCAGGTTCCTGCTCTTATTCCAGTCCTCTTTTCTCTCAAACTCACGGCCAAGCTTGAGAAGCTTCTCCTTCAAGAGCTCCTTAAGTACCTCTCTGGCTTCCTCTTTCTTTATTCCTTTGAGATATCTGATACCCGTCTTTATGATCTCGTCCTCACCGGGACCAACACCGATATCAGGTTTGTTAACATAATTCTTGAACTCAAACTCAGCATCCTGTGCAGCCATACCCAGTTCATTCTCAAGACCCTTGCCATAAGGCGAGACCGTTATCTGCTCATCGGCTTTCTGCCTAAGAAGACTGAGAAAATCGTCTCCATTTAGGTCAAGCTCTGGTAATGGCTCATCAAGGTCCATATTGACAAGAATATCTGCTGCTATTCTTTCTGCTATCTGTTGGCTCTCAACGTGGCTAGTAATTATGGCTGCGTTTATAAGGTCATTAAATGTTAGATGTCCTTGTCTCAGATAGGGAGGAAGCAATAGCTTACCCATGTTGATGCCCTGTCGTGGGCTGGGTTTATCCTCGCATTCAGGGTTTCTTCGCATTCGCTGTATAAATTCTGGGATAAACCAATGGGCGTATCGGAACGGGTAAGTCATATAGACGTTTTCCGACACCTACGCCAGCCTCTTCTCAACTATCTCCTCAATAATCATGTTAACGGTTTTACCCTCTTCCTTGACACGCATCTCCTTGCTCAGCACCGCTGGGGCAAAGAATCTGATAGCCGCATCCTCCTCTCCAAACCTCTCAATATATTTGTTCACAAGCTTGGTCAGGAATATTCCTGAACGCGGTGAGGCAGGTATCTCGAGGCTAGGGGTGTGTCGGGTCTCGTTAACTATATCATATATCTTGTCTAAGGCGCTTTCTGGTAGGCTGAACGCTGGAGTGTTTTCCCTGATGATCTCCATCTCGGTCTCCTTGTCTGGGTAGCTTAACCTGATCCAGCTTCCCATACGGTCAACAAGCACCTTGCTAAGTCTATAAGTCCCCGCTGTCTCGATGGGGTTCTGAGTCGCCACAAAGGCAAAGTCCTCGTGGGACTTTACCATACCAATGGGGAACAAGTGATAGTGTCGCTCCTCTAGTGGGGCAATCAGGCTATTTTGGCAGAACTCTGTTGCCCTGTTAAGCTCCTGTGCAACGAACAGTCCACCCTCAACCATGGCTCTGATAAGTGGGCCTGGTTCAAAGCTGCTGATGTTACGCCCATTTCTCACTACTAGGGCGGGGTCAAAGCTGCCGATTAATCTGCTTGGTGTAACGTTTTCGTCAAAGAAGACTTCGTGGAAGCTTCTTCCCGTATCCTCGGCTACCTTTCTGGCGAGCAGGCTCTTTCCTACTCCCGGGGGTCCGACGAGGCATGGTGTGATTCCTGTGTCTAGGCTGTCTCTTAGTAAGTCGTATGCTTTTTGGTACTGTCCTTTGAGAACTACTTGGTGTTCTATCTTGATGTTCTCGACGATGCTCTTCTCAAGCATCTTGCGGAAGCCCAGTTCCCGTTCAGCCAACATAGCTAATTCCAGTGCTTAACTGCACAGTACGATTTAAGCGTTATACAATCAAACCTTGCTTTGTCCCACCAGTAAGCGACAAAATTATAGTAAATACGATGCTTCAACCTCTTAGAATGCTTTAAATGCTTGTAGTGATCGTTTTCTTTGAAATCGTTATTCTTAATAACCGTAAGGGAGTAGTGTAACGATTCACAAGAGGGAAAACTTTGATCGAAATAAGATTTCACGGCAGGGGCGGCCAAGGAGCAGTAACTGCTTCAAGGATTATCGCCATTGCCGCTTACGAGGAAGGACAGTATTCCCAGGCTATCCCCATGTACGGTACAGAGCGTCGTGGTGCGCCACTTACTGCCTTCGTCAGACTCGATAGCCAGCGTGTCAGGGAGAGGGAACTAGTCCATAACCCAGACATAAGCGTGGTTCTCGACCCCCTTATCGCAAAACAGCAGGCTGTTGTTGACAATTTAAAGCCAGGTGGTTTGGTTATACTGAACACACAGGACAACCCCGAGGACGTGAAGCTAGGCGGAGACTTTAAAGTCGCCACCGTTGACGCTACAACTATTGCCCTTGAGACCCTAGGTAGGCCAATCACGAACACCGCCATTCTTGGCGCGTTCGCAAAAGTAACTGGTCTAATCAAGGTCGAGTCCATTGAGAAGGCTCTAAAGAAGAACTTCCCAGGCAGACTCGGTGAGATGAACATCGCAGCAGTCAAGAGAAGCTATGCCGAGGTAAAGGGACCAGTACAGGCTACTGTAAAAGAAGCACCAGAAATGAAGGTTGACATTCACGTCGGCGGCTACGGTGTACTGAAGGATGTATCAAGCTGGCGTGTATTCACACCCGAGGTTGATGAGGACAAGTGCATCGGATGCAAGAACTGTTGGATATTCTGCCCCGAGACCGCTATTGAGTGGAATGAGGATACGAACAAGCCATCATTCAGATACAATGCCTGTAAGGGCTGCGGTGTCTGTGCAAACGAGTGCCCAGTCAACGCAATCGAAATGGTGAGAGTGGAGGCATAAGAAGATGTCATATGAAGTAATGGTAGGAAACAAGGCAGCCGCTACAGCGTGCAAGCTTGCACGTGTACAGGTTGCCAGCGCGTTCCCAATCACACCCCAGACAACAATCACACAGTACCTCTCTGAGATGCATGCTAAAGGCGAGTGGGACTTCGACTTCGTAAACGTAGAAGGCGAGCTCAGCAGTCAAGTAGTAGTTCAGGGCGCTAGCCGTGTAGGTGCAAGAACCTTCACATGCACAAGCGGACCAGGTCTACTTTACATGCACCACCCAATGCAGACCACAGGCAGCGCAAGGCTACCCGTAGTCATGGCAGTAGTCCACAGGAGCTACAAGGGCATGCAGCCAGACCACAGCGACTTAATGAGTCAGCAGTGGACCGGCTGGAGCCACATGTACGTGGAGCACGCACAGGAAGTTCTTGACAGCATCCTCATGGCCTACAAGGT
>CAZZFH010000182.1:0-5252 GCA_964653295.1 uncultured Candidatus Bathyarchaeia archaeon
AAAAGAAGCGATAATGCAACAGGCAAAGAAGCTCTGTTGTGCAGCCCCTGGATTCGGCACAGAGGCAGCAGCCAACTTGGGAAAACTATTGGCAGATATTACGCCTGAGCCTCTCTGCAAGAGCTACCTCACAATTGGAGGTGCAGAGGCAAACGAGGCAGCGCTACAGATAGCTAGGATGTATACCAAGCGGGGCAAGTTCATCAGCAGACACCGCTCATACCATGGCTCAAGCAGCGGGGCTATTGCTCTTACAGGAGACCCCAGGACCCATAACGCCGTTGGCATGGCAGGGGTTGTCCGTGCACCCGACTGTTACTGTTATCGTTGCCCATTCCACCTAAAGTACCCCGGCTGTGGAGTACAATGCGCTGAGTATATTGATGAGATAATCAAGATGGAGCGTCCAAGCCAAGTAGCTGGGGTTGTAATAGAGCCAGTTGTTGGCAGCAACGGTATACTGGTGCCTGTTGATGAGTATATCCCGAGGCTTCGTGAGATATGCGATGAGAACGATGTATTGTTGATTGATGACGAGGTCATGGCTGGGTTCGGTAGAACAGGTAAACTGTTCTGTATTGAGCACTGGGGTGTGGTCCCTGATATAATGACCATGGCGAAAGGCATCTCAGGAGCATACCTCCCAGTAGGGGCAACCATCACAAACAAGAAGATAGCAGATTACTTTGATCAACCAGAGAACCTCTTCAGCCACGGTCAAACCTATGCGATGCACCCCATGGGGTGTGCAGCCGCAGTAGCAGCCATCAAGGAATACGATAGGCTCAAACTGGTCGAGAACGCAGCAAAGATGGGCAAGGTTCTGGGAAAACGCTTGAATGAGCTCAAGGATGAACACAAATCCGTTGGTGATGTCCGTGGAAAGGGCTTGTTCTGGGGAGTTGAATTAGTGAAGAACCGTGAGACCAAGAAGCCTTTCGCTGAACGAAAGGACAAGTTCGGTTCAACCATGCTTAACAGGGTTTGCTCCGAGATGATGAAGAAAGGGGTCTATCTGGGTAATGTGATAAACACATTCATTGTCGCTCCTCCACTCATCGTAACCGAGAAGGAAATCAACGATGCAGTGGGTGTCTTCAGTGAAGCCCTTAAAATAGCTGATAAGGAGACAGAGTAATCTCCTAAACTATCTCTTTTAACTGTTCTATTCCCCGTTTTTTTCTCTTGACGAGTCTCTCAAATGTCTCAGGTACATCTGGTAAGAGCTTACTACTATTGGAGGCGGCGTCAATACAGAACCTGATAACCGTCTCCTCATTAGATATCATGGAATAAACTACCTCAGATAACTCCCCTTCAGGTTCCATCAACAAGTAATCATCGGGATCAAGGGGATTCGCCAAAAAACCCACCTCAAAGGCATCAGTAACACCCTCACGGTATGCACGCTGAGCCATATCCCTGTGCCTAAGACTGTCTTTCGCAAGTTTCTCAAATACATGAGCCTGCTCAGGGTGCTTCTTGGATAGCTCCTTGTATAGCTTGGCCTGTTTCTCCTCGATTGCTTGATGTTGGCTGAGGAGTTGGCTAGTGGTCTGTAGCACCCTAGGGCCACCGTTGGATTACGACCTTGTTTTCCGTGAAGAACTCGATAGCATCCCTACCTTGCCCATGCAGGTCACCGAAGAAGCTGTTTTTCATGCCGCTGAATGGGAAGAACGCCATCGGGGCAGCTGTACCGATGTTGACCCCGATGTTTCCACACTGGACATCATATTGGAACATTCGACCGCTCTTGCCGTTATTGGTGAATATGCTAGCAGCGTTACCATACTCGGACCTGTTTATCAGCTCTATAGCCTCATCCAAGTCTGCTACACGCATTATGCTCATCACTGGTCCGAATATCTCATCTTTCGCGATGGTCATGTCCTCTGTTACGTTTTCAAACATTGATGGTCCGAGGAAGCATTTCTTAGGATAGCCTGAGGAATCATACTCTCTGCCATCAAGCATTAGCTTGGCTCCCTCTTCTACTCCCTTCTCGATATATCCCAAGACCCTATTCTTACGTTGCTCTGCTTGAAGTGGTCCCATCTGGATACCTTCCTCAAGACCATACCCTATCTTGATCTTGGATGCTGCGTCCTTGATCCTTGTGATTGTTTTCTTGTTCCAGTTCTCATCGTCTCCCACCATAACTAGGTTAGCGCCTGCAAGGCATCTCTGTCCAGTGTTCCCGAAGAAACTGGATAACAGAGATGATATTGTTGAATCCAAATCAGCATCAGGCATAACAACCAAGTGATTCTTGGCTCCACACTGTGCCTGAACCCGTTTACCAGTTGCCGCAGCCTCCTTGTAGATGATGTCTCTGCCGATGTGGGTTGACCCGACGAAGCTTACTCCCTTGATCTCAGGGTTCCTCAGTATCTCCTGTACCGGCGCCACGTTACCGTTTACCATGTTGATTACACCCGGGGGGAACCCCGCCTCGTCAACAAGCTCCATGAGTTTAACCATGCTGAGGGGCGTCCATGGGCTAGGCTTAATTACGTAAGTATTTCCCGTTGCGACTGCTGTAGGCATGAACCAGAGGGGCACCATGAATGGGAAGTTAAAGGGCGCGATACACGCAAACACTCCCAGAGGCTGCTTGATCAGTATCTCGTCTATGCCTCTGCTGATATCCTCAAGATTATACCCCATCATCAAACTTGGGATACCTGCAGCCACCTCTACGTTCTCTATGCCACGCCTGATCTCGCCGCGAGACTCATCAATGATCTTCCCATGCTCCATGGTACATACACGGGCAATGGTCTCAAAATTCTCCTCAAGAAGCGCCTTGAGTCTGAAAAAATACCTTGCACGGGTTAGGGGTGTCGTTTTTCTCCAGCTGGGGAATGCATCCGCTGCTGCATCAACCGCCGCTTTGACATCTTCTGCGCATCCTTCTGGTACCTCGGCTACCTTTTTCAGTGTAGCAGGGTTGATTATGTCCCGTTTCTCTTTTGACTCGGATTCAATCCAGTCTCCATCGATATAGTTATGGACTTTTACAACAGATTTCAGGGGTTCCTCTAAAACTACCAAACTAATTCACCATCCAACAAGTGGCTCCAATGCAGACTAATTACATTAAGCAATATATAACACGAACCAAAAAAGGGAAAACTGGTCTTAAACGTTATAGGCATTAACTTAACCGACCAGAGCAAGGAAGCCATGGCAACCTGTCTCAAGGAAAAGATGCGAACCGCTGTCTGCCCGGTTTGTAGCTTCATGGGGTTTGTGGACTCAGAAACTTGTGTTGATTGGAAGAATACATGTCAAGGGGAACCGTTGGGACGTAGATCAAATGATATCAGGCGATATTGACACAGTTGCGATCACAAGAAAAGGTCTAGAATGGGTAAAAACATCCACAAATACAAGCATGGGCTAGTACCAGTTTAAACTCCCAGCACTTTTTCGAGCTCCACTATCTGAACCTGTACGGGAATAAAAGCTCCGAAAACCGAGTAACAGGTTTTGATTTTTCGTATTAACTTCTAGTATTATACTCATCAACATCATCACCTCTACACCTCACCTCTACCTCATCAACCTCATCAACCTCATCAACATCATCAACCTCTACACCTCACCTCTACCTCATCAATTACTAAAAGGACATAGGATGCAATTTTACTCCAAGCTATCACAAAGTATTTGATTTGATAACTTCGATGTTATTGTATGAGTGAAAATCCCTTTCGACCAGGTATGACTGTTAACCCTGAATATTTTGTTGGACGAGAAAAAGAAATCAAGGCATTTCAAAATAGTCTTAACCAATCAAAATACGGGAATACTCAGCATATCGCAATTATGGGAGAACGAGGAATTGGTAAATCCTCCCTATTACGTAAGTTTGATGCCATTACAGATAAGAATGAACACCTTGTAATTAGAAGGGATTTAGACGCGAGTTTGGAAAATATCGAGAGTTTAGTAAATTTTATTTTAACTATTTTGAAAGCTGAAGGTACTCAAGATGTTCAAGGAAAGATATCCGATTTTTTTAGATCTTATTCTTGGAATTTTAGCGCAGCTGGGTTTGGCTTTGGGTTAGATAAAAAAACTGGTGTAGCTCTTCAGGAATTTTGTTATAATGAATTAAGAGAGATTTCAAACAATACTAAGAGTAAATACAAATCTATTTGCATTATGTTAGATGAAGCGGAACATTTAGAACGAATAAAGGGATCATGGAGCTTCTTGCGAACCGTTTTTAGTAGATTAAATGAAAATGGTAATTATTATCTCGTAATTGTGGCAGGAAAATTAGGATTATTTGAAAAAATAAAGGAGATATTCTCTCCACTTGAACGTTTTTTCTATCCTTGGGAAATTGGAGCTCTTTCAAAAAAAGAAGTAAGCGAAATGATGTCTCGACCATTTAATGATATTGGAGGTCATGTAAACTCAGATGTACTTGATAGAGTATATGAATTATCTGCGGGATTTCCTTTCGTCGTTCAAGTGGTAGGATTTCATCTTTATGGAACTAATAAGAAACAGATCACACGAAAAATATTCGAAGCTACTTGGCCTGATATTCTTAATAGACTTGAAGTTCAAGTTTTCAAGAGCAGATATGAGTTAGCAAGTCCAAACGGAAAAAAGGTTCTTCGAGAAATGGCTTCACATTCTTCTAGCGAACACAGCGCAAAGGAATTGAGTGAAGTCATTAAAATTCCAAGTGGTCAGATTTCATCTATTTTAGGGCGGCTGGTTCAAAAAAATAATGTAATTAAAGTGAGCTTTGGGCGTTTCAAATTATTTCACCCTTTGTATGGAGCATATATCGAGAAGCGTTTTGATAATGAAGAAAAATGAAAAAGGGGTTTCAAACCCCTTAAACAATTTAACAGCTGAATTTGTATAGAAAAGCTCCGAAAACAGGATAATATCCAGTTTCATGTAACAGGGATATTGAATTTCTCGCCATATAACAATTTGAAGCTAAGTTATATGAATTTTTCACTTGTTAGGTAGATTTCTAGAGCTTATTTGAGCTTCAGGAAAAACAGAGTGAAGATAAGCGACTAACTCATCCTGATTCAAAGCCTTCACAGGATTCCTTGTACATATATACAATAAATTATACAAAGCCTCATCCTCTGAGACATTCAACATATCAAACAATTCTTCACTGCTCATTAATACCTGAGCAGAGTATCCCCCTAACATCGGAAACTGCTCATCTAAAACACCCACAACCTCATACCGCTCCTGTTTCCAAT
>CAZZFH010000183.1:0-5250 GCA_964653295.1 uncultured Candidatus Bathyarchaeia archaeon
AAAAGCGCCCGGCTCTTGATGATAGACTCTTTCTCGGTCTCGGGCTCCAAGGCATTGTAGCCCCTGTGGGTGTATCCGTGGCACGCTACCTCGTGACCCCTGCTTATGATCTCATTGACTGCCTCAGGGTATCGTTCGGCTGTCAAGCCCACAACACAGAATGTGCCCTTGATATCATAATCGTCCAGTAGGTCCATTATCCTGTAGACGCCTTTTCTGGGTCCGTATCCTCCCTGGGTTACCCAGTATGGTATCCCGGGGTGCATCTCCTCGAAAGCGGTCTCGCCGTCCAAGTCAAATGTTAATAGAATTGGGAATGGTTTCATACAAACACAGGCGCGGTCTCGGCTTTTTACAGTTACTAAGAGAAAATATGGGGTTACTTGTTTTAGGCTGTCTTGCGTTTCGCCATGTAGGCTGTGTCGGATTTCTCCCTGCTCAGGGGGTAGCAGATAAACATTTGGGGCTTTATGTCCAGTATGTTGGGGCTATCATTGGCGATGAAAACAGCCGATGTGTCTGCCCCGTTATGGCTCCCAGCTATACTTATGACCTTATCGTCGGGCAGTATCTGGCCTGCGTCGCATGCCTTGGCGATGATCTCTACGTTGACCTTGATCTTTGCTGTGATGAGTGTTTGGGTGATTATGCTCATGGGGCTGTGTCCCAGCTTCTGTCTTCTTCGTATGCTGTTGGTAACCACATCTGAGCCTAGGTTTATTACGCCGCCTAGTTTTTCGATCTTCTCCCAGTTTTCTGGCTTGAATTGTTGTACCTTGGGTACAGGGAAGCCCATCTGGTGACCCACAACTATGAGTTGGACACCTGAGTCTTTGTATATCTCGGCAGCCTTGACCCCGGTCTCACCGCTTGTACTCGCTACAAGTATTGTTTTAATGCCGAGTTCCTTAGCGGCTTCGAGACTTGCTTTGAGAGTCGTTTCTGTGTGCTCTGTTCCGCCGTCCTCGTAGTAGATGGTCTCTCTTTTTATCATAAAATCAAAGAGACTGGGTTTTATGGGATTTAAGATCATCGAGCCTCGTTGTGTTGAATATTTTTTCAATAAAATCACTTCACATTGAACGTTTTTTCACTGTACTTGATTTTTTATATGTGTAGATGGAATAATATTCCAATATGTTGACCGACGAAAAAGACCATGACATACTAAGGAAACTACAGGAAGACATGACAAAATCATACAAGACCATCGCCGAAGAACTGGATATGCCAGTAACAACCGTCTATAACCGAGTGAAGAAGATGGAGGAGAACGGGGTCATCACAGGCTATAAGCCGATATTGGATGCATCCAAGCTTGGTTACCCCACCACATCATTCCTATTGATAACTCTAAGGTTCAAGGATGCCCAGAATAACCCTCTCGATATCGGTAAGATCGCTGAAGAGATAGCTGAAAACGATAATGTACAGGAGGTCCACATCGTTGCAGGTGACTGGGACTTGTTGGTTAAGATGAAGACCGAGAACGTCCAGAAGATTGGCGACTTTATCAACCAGAAGCTAAGATACATCGAGGGTGTGGAGAAGAGCCTCAGCTGCATCAGCTTTGGTACAAGGAAAGAGACCCTAGACCTGCCTCTTTGAGGCTAAGACACTCCAGCATTGCGGCAACGGGTCTCCGGGTATCCTGAAGTATTCTTTGTCCACTCTTTTGCTTGCCGGTGTATATGCCCAGACCAGTTCAGGGTATTCGCCTACCTCTTCAATGGTCAGTCCTGCATTGATCAACGCGTTTAGGACATCGCTGACTGTGTGCTGCCACTCATAGCTCTTCTTGTTGGTTATCTTGGCGTTCTCATCTGCATAGGTTCCGTCCTCTTCCCATGATAGTGGTTCAGTGTTGTGCCAGTAACTGTACCTTTGCTTGAGTTCCTCGGACGCATCATCGAAGACCCACATGAAGGGATGAGACTCAACTATGAGAAATACGCCTCCCCGCTTCAGAAAATGGGCTATGATCTTTGCCCACGCCTCTATATCGTTGAGCCAACAGAGCACCCCGTAGCTTGTGAAGACTATATCAAACTCTCCCTCAAGGTTCTCTGGAAGATCATAGATGTTGCTGCAGACAAACTTCGCGTCAACTCCGGCTCTCTTTGCTATCTCTCGCGCTAACTCGATGGCGGTCTCGCTGAAGTCTACTCCTGTGGCTTTGGCTCCGAGGCGTGCCCAGCTGATTGTATCCAATCCGAAGTGGCACTGCAGATGAAGCAGGCTCTTGCCTTTTACGTCGCCTAGTTTCTCTAGCTCTACTCTGTGGAGGCTGTTTTTTCCCGCTAGGAATCCCTCTAGGTCGTATTCCTCTGAGGCTGCGTGGATGCCAACTAGTTCGTTCCAACGTCGTTTGTTTGTCTCGAAGTATTCTTCCAATGTTTGTCAAGGCTAAAAGGCGAGGTTCTGGAAAAGTGTTACGGGTTATTTCAGGAAGAAAAAGACGATTGCTATGATGAGATAGCTGACAATAAGCAGCAAGGGCAGGATCATAGCAGTAGACCACGGGTGCCCAGTGGAGATGGGGGGTGTAATGGTTTATCCCGGTGACTTGGTGGTGGCTGATATCGATGGTGTTGTGGTGGTTCCAGGGGACAAGTCTGAGGAGGTAGTTGAGCAGGCGCTTGATGTGGCTGCCCGTGAGACCAAGACCAGAGATGAACTCAAGAAGGGTGTAGGTCTCTATGATGTGTTTAAGAAATATGGTACAGTATGACGCGCCAAACACAACATCCGCCAATACCTATACATTTGTTTAGAGTTTCTCTGATAAACTATATATATGTTAAACATGAACCGGATAGTTATTGACAACACAGGGAGTAAACAGGGGGACCATTGCAGCCCTCTTCGTAGCCACCGTCTGGGGGCTAAGCTTCGTAGCCGCCTCCATGGTGCTTGAGACCCTTACACCGGTTCTTTTAGCTACACTACGTTTCATAATAGCATCCCTCCTCTTCTCGCCATTACTCATTAAGAGTCTTCTCAAGGGGAACATTCCAGAAAGAACTGATCTCAGGGACATGGCAGTACTCGGATTCCTGAGCATCAGCATCTACTTCTGGCTACAATATACCGGGGTGCAGTACGCTGGACCCGGGGTCTCGGCTATAATAGTCGTTGGATTCATTCCTATCCTCACAGGTCTAGCATCCAGCGTCATATTGAAGGAGCCCTTTGACAAGAGGAGAGTACTTGGCATAGGTCTAGGGTTCACTGGCGTTGCTTTGATCACACTGCCTAATCTCGTATTGGGCTCAGTGAATACCCGTTTCTTCATCGGCGTAGTTTGTCTGCTTGGGAACGCTGTGGCTTTCTCTCTTTACTCGACCCTGAGCAGGAAGCTCCTAAAAAAATACGATGAGCCAGCCATAGTGACCTCATATGTAACTGTCTTCGGGACACTTGCGTTGATCCCGATGTCTCTAGCATCAGACTGGTCAACCATCACAACTATAACAACCAGTCAGTGGATCGCAGTCCTCTTCCTCGCCTCCATCTGTAGCGGGTTGGCTTATTTCCTCTGGAACTATGCGTTGAGCAAGATCGATTCGGTGCAAGCAGCGATTTGGCTATACCTTGAACCCGTTGTAGCCTTTATTGGAGTCTTCATCCTCTACGGATCTATTCCGAGTCCCCTTACCATCACTGGGGGCATCCTCGTTCTTATCGGAGCAGTTCACATCGAGAAAGAGATGACCGTTAACCAGTTATCTGACCAATCATCACCTTAACTGTGAAGCGCAGCGAGCTCTTGGAGACCTTGGTTGAAAACATTCTAGCTATCAAACATAATCGCCCCCTCTTGATGGCTATTGATGGAATAGATGCAGCGGGTAAAACAGCGCTCGCAAAAGAGCTTGCTGAGAAGCTCAGGGAAAGAGGGGCTCACGTTATCGAATCCTCCGTTGATGGGTTCCACAACCCCCGGGCAATCCGGTACAAGCGGGGCGCCGACAGCCCAGAAGGCTACTATTTGGACAGCTTCAACATTGCAGCCCTGAAGGTGTTGTTGCTTGATCCCCTTAAGACAGGTGACTTGCGGTACAACTCGAAGGCTTTCGATTACACTGTTGATAAGAAGATCATATCACCTCTACAGGAGGCTAAACTTGACTCTATCTTGATCTTTGACGGAGTATTCACGCATCAAATAGAATTAAGAGATTACTGGGATTACTCGATATACCTGCATATTGATGAGGAGGAGAGCCTCAGGAGGGGGATACGCCGTAACCTAGGAAATGAGGAGGAGGCTAGACGCAGGTATAAAGCCCGGTATATCGCTGGGCAAAGATTATATCACGCTGAGATGGAGCCCAAGAAACACGCCGATATAATCATTGATAATAATGACCCAAAGAACCCCGTCATCCTATAATATACAATAATATCTCTATGGGAGTCCAATAGCCAGTAATACTCTGAGTATAATCCCGCCAAGCAAAACCGCTACACCTATCTCCACGCCGCTGATGATCAAGGCTTTCCTGTAACCAAATTCCTTCACCAAAGCCGCTATAGTAGAAAGGCATGGAACATAGACCATCACAACGAATGCAAACACAAACATCTGCACAGGCGTAAGTATCGCCGCGAAATTAGTTGTCCCCATTAGTGATCCCAATAGGATCAAGGTTAGTTCTTTCCTCAGCACCCCAAATATCAGTACAACACCAGCAGCAGAAGGCAGACCAAGCCACCAAACAGTAACAGGGCTCATCAAGCTCTCCACCAAGCCTAGCAAACCTAGAGTAGCTGCTACCTGTATCACAAAGTTACCTGCAATCATGACTGGGAACGCCTCATAGACAAATAGCTTCAACCTGAACCAAGTTCTCTGCAATGAGGTCTTGGCAGAAGGTAGCCTGAACCCCGGCATCTCCATTATGAGCCCCACTGGTTCATCTGGGGCTACCTTGTAGGCGATACGCCCAAGAACGAAGATGAGTATAAAATCAATCACATATAGTAACAGTGCCCACCTGAACCCCACATAGGCTCCAACGAGCCCCATAATCACAATACTACGTGCTGCACAGGGCACAAGGGAGGCTACGAACGCGCATATCAGTTGCTCACGTTCTGTCTCCATTATACGGGCCCCGAGTACTGCAGGCACATTACAGCCGAATCCCAGCATGACTGGTATGAATCCCTTGCCATGCAGACCAATAGTGTGCATCGCTGAATCCATCAGATATGCTACCCTTGCTAGATATCCTGAGTCTTCTA
>CAZZFH010000184.1:0-5226 GCA_964653295.1 uncultured Candidatus Bathyarchaeia archaeon
GAAGAGTACTTGTATTATTTGTTCAAGATTCATTGTGTTCACCATTATAGCATCACCAACGCCAGTAGAGCCAGATTCAATAGTACCCCAGCTAATGTGCTGAGAGGCACCCATCTAGCCTCTGTTATTTCCGAGTCGAAGAACATTCCAGCGACATTGTATTCTACAACAGTATCAGCGGTTGTTCTGAACGCTATCGGGTTATCTTTTACGTTCTCTCCACATAAGTATGGGGGCTTGATCTCGCCACCCTTCGACTTGTATAAGAGATTGCCTAAGATGAATATGGCTACCAAAGCCCCCCAGAGAGGAAGAATCATAAAGTCCCCAACTTGTGAGTGGAGCGTAAGTACATCGATATTCCAGACTAATTGGTAATTCATCTCAACGATCGGAGTGACTATTGCCTTAATGACATATCCAGAACCAAGGCTCGTGAGTATGTTAAGACCCAATATGCCATAAAGGCTTAGCTTGTAACCTGCTGATAATTCCTCATTCTTTGCTGTCCCTTTGACTAGGGGGGTGATAACGAAGCTACCGAGCCACTTTGCCCAAAACAGAGTGGTTGCGCTACTCCCTATTACCATCATGGCCACCATGACCATACCTAGAATAGATGGGGCAGTACTGGTGATCCCGATGGCCGCCCATTTACCCAGTAGAACACCGAATAAGGGCAAGAACATGCTTATGATACCCACCATCATCACCTTCGCAGTGATAGGCAGCCTGGTAATTAGCCCAGCCCAGTCCTCAATGGCTCTAGTATGAAGCCTATTCTCAATTATTCCAGCACACATGAAAAGCAATCCCTTGCTCATGGCGTGGAAAACTAGGAGAATGATGGCTGCGCTATAAGAGAGCGATGTGTTCATGGCTGCACAGAATATCATCAAGCCTAGATTGCCTACCGTGCTGTAAGCGAGTATTCTTTTGCTCAACTTTTGGCTAAGCGCTATTATGGAAGTGATCAAAAACGTGAAGATTCCAACGAAGGCTATTCCGTATGTCAGATATGTTCCCTGTATCGCAGGAGCTATCCTAAGAATAGTATAGACACCTATGTTTACCATGGTGCTTGAGTGTAATAGCGCTGACACCGGCGTTGGAGCCACCATGGCGCCTAGCAGCCATCCTTGGAAGGGAAGCTGAGCGCTCTTGGTGAAAGCTGCTATAGCCATTAATGCAAAAGCGAGTAGAACATATTGTCCAGGGGTAGCCACGAGTAGGTCGCTTAGTGAGATGTTACCAATGGTGTAATAGGAGACAAACATTGTTCCTATTAGGGCTACGCCTCCGACTAGCCCCATCCATAGGGCTAGTGTGCTATTCTGTATGGCTTCCTCTGTCATATCGTGACGGATTAACTCGTAGCAGCAGAGAGTAGTTACTTCCCAGAAGAAGTATATCCAATATAGGCTGTTGCTGTAAACTAGGCCGTTCATTGCTGCAAGAAGCAAGATCATGAAGAAGAAGAACCTGTTTTGGTTGCTCTTCTCCAGTTGTAGATGGTGCTCATGCTCCTCCATGTAGCTCAGGGCATAGATTACCACCACTGAGCCAACAATATTGACTATTAGTGTCAACAATATTGATAGACTGTCAACAACCATGATGTTCTCTACATGGGTTCCCTTGACCACAAACTCAAAGTAAGCAGCTGGGATTATCTGAGCCAATCCAAGGAGTACTACCTGTGGGCTCTTGGTTTTTAGACCCGCGTATAGGAAATATAGAAGCAGGGCAAAGTCCAGTATGACTACTGCCTGCTCGAAGATGTGTCCTGGTGAGAACACGACCCCCCCTGCTTGATATAGCAGGAAGGATGATGAAACTAAAATTAATGCGGAAAGAGAAACGATTGCGGTTCGGATGCGTTTATCGTTTAAAACAAGTAGGGCAAGCGCAGAGACCACTGGCAGCCCTACATTAATAGCTACGAGTGTCTCAGGGTTCAACGTTTTTTACCTCTTAGAGATTTGATGGATTCCTTTGTTATATTAGGTTCCATTTTATGCCTCTACGAGGGGCGTAACCTTCTGAGCACTCCATATGTCATTATCCTTGAAACTATCCAGGTCACTGATCTTGCAGTGCATGATCTTTCTCTTCAAGCCTAGATTATCAAAGACGTGCAGCGTTCCAGCTTTTTCTCCTTCACCTGGAAGGTACATGGCGTATCCTCTTGGAGGAGTGCCACTTATGGCAAAGAACACGGCGCCAAGACTGTTCTCGGCACAGGGTGACTTATGGATATACATATCTCGTAGCGTCTTGTCTTCTTGGCTCTCCAAGATGACGTCTTGAACTTCCTTTATGGATAATTGTATCATTACATTTCCTCAATCGGATTTTACAGATTCTTTGAGTGAATCTGCTCTTGTCTGAAGTATAGATTGAAGCGTTAGCTCCGGTGTTTCATCCTTTCTTAATTCTTCGAGAATGGATTCCTTCCCAGCTTTTCTAGACATGCGTCGGAGGTCTACCTCTTTTGCTACAAGACGTTGTAGTAGAGCGCAATCGCGTTCTGCGATGTTCATTGCCAAGCGCTCACCAGCGTCACAGTCATTGCAGATAGTGTCCACAAGGTGGAAGATGTTGTGCTTGTACACGAGTAGACTATCATAGAGTTTCTTGAACTCTACGTCCATTTGCTGATTAGTAATCCCTGCTCCGAAGAAGACAAGGTTGTTTTTCTCATCTAAACCCATTTTTGTACTCTCCCTAATCTGGGTGACAGTATATACTGGGTTAATATAAAACGGGTTTACAAAAAAAGGGCAAAATATATAAAAAAATGCCACTCCTATAGAAGGATACAGGTAAAGATTCGTATAAGGGAGCAGGAAAATGTGAATGTTTTTCAATATATACAGTATAGAAACATGGTATTTATTGATACGCAAAGTATTAATTACTGCCACGGGGGATAGCATAAGATGTCAGAACTGCTAGAAGATATGGATAATCTGAAGCTTATGGAGGAGCTTGTCTCCGGCAACGCGGTCAGCGTTAACATAAGTGAGCTATCCAGGATACTTGGAAAACATAGGAATACCATCAAGAACAAGGTTGATGCGATACTAGAGCACCATATAATCGATCCACCAACATATCCGTTTCATGGTTTATACAGGGTATATCCGCTTCTTGCTGTAGTTCATCTGGACATCCCAGATGCGAAGGAGTGTACTAAGGGGATAATAAAATGGATAAAAGAAGACCCTCAGATCTTCGCGGCGTTCAGGACAAGGCAGGGAGAATATGATACTCTGCTGTTCACGTATCATGAGAATATAACCGCGTATCAGCTCTGGATGTCAACCGTGCCGAGTATTTTAAAGATTAATTACGCTGTTCCAGAGGACCATTGTAATTTTGACTCAAGCACTGCTTATTTTAGTAACCAGTTGATGATAAAATACAATCCAAGTACTGGGATTAATTTAATTGAGAAGGATTTTAGGGAAAAGGGCGGCTTGACGCTCAGGGGATATAGCCTGGATGAACTCGATCTAGATATCCTAAGATGTTTGGTTAACGGGAAGGGAATAAAGACAAATAATACGATACTCTGCGAGAAGACCGGGCTTCACAGGAAGACCATAGAGAAGAGGATCGAGGCAATGCAAAAGGATGGGTTACTGGGTATTCCATTATGCCGGTTCCCTAACTTTTTCGTTCCACCAAACTACTTATTGACATATATTCTTGTTCAGTTCAAGAAGCTAGACGAGCGGGTGCTCAACGAGATTATAATTGACACAAGCATACCCATCGCGATCCAGACTATTTACGGGAAATTCAATATGTTGCTCTTTGGTAACCATACCGGCCTTGATGAGCATTTGAGGTGGGAGGAAAATTATCGCAATATGTTCCCGGATAGTTTTGGTTCCGCCCAGATTACTTATCTGAGCCCAGAGATGACGATTAACTTCAACCAGCAGATAGTTAGCCTATCTTATATCAGGAGCAAGCTAGGAGCCATGAAGGGCATGGATTTGGGAAGAACTATCAGGCAGCTGGAACGGGCGAGGGCGAGAGTCCTCTATAATCTTCCTAAGGGAAGAGCCTAACCCCTCTTTAAACGGGGTATAGTTTCAGGAAGACTAGTATGCCCATAATGACTTGGGCCATCCAAGCCAAGGATAGCCCTAGCATCCATTTCTTTCTCTGGAAGCAGGTTGGCCCCGGGTTCTGGAACCTCCAATCAATTAGGATGTAGCCTGATATCGCAATCACCACAAGACCAAGCAGGATGTGGGACCTGAATAGTAGGGTGAATCCAGGGATTGAGGTATCGGTCAAACGCAGGGCAACTGGTATCATAACCACTAGTACCGAGATGGTGTTTAGTATACCAGCAGCAGACATGGTGATACCATGCAGCTTGTAGTTTTTCTGTTTCACAATGATGAAGCCTACTAATAGTATGCTTAGGGATAGTAGCTGTAGTATCATGCTGAGTTCGCTGCTCAGGGGACCAGTTGTATTTAGTAAGCTAGCCATGCTTTTTTGGATGTGTCGCGGGATAAAAGGGTGTTCTAAAGACTGATTAACATGTTAGCATATATTGGGCTAATGTTTCGGGGCATCAAGCTGGTCATATATGATCTGGATGGCGTGTTGATAGACAGTAACAAGGCTATTCTTGAGAGCTTTAAGCGCACTATGGCGGAGGTTGGCGCGGAGTTTAAACCAGATATGATACTGGATAGAATCGGGTATAGTCTCTATCAGATCTTTATCGATACGATGCCCGTTGAGTATCAGGATCGTCTTGAGGAGCTCAGACAGATATACATCAAACACTTTCAGAGCCTCGACATCAAGTATATGAGATTGCTTCCAGAGGTAGCAGAGACCCTTCAAGAAGTAAAGAACATGGGTTTCATGCAGTCGGTTGCTACCAATAAGACGGTGACTGAGGCGGAGAGAATCTTGTCTGAGCTTGGTGTGGGGGGTTATTTTGATTTGATGGCTGGGTTTATGACTGTGGATAAGCCCAAGCCGGAGCCAGATATGATCCTGTATACGTTGGAGAAGCTGGGGGTAGAGCCATCTGAGGCGGTTTTTGTTGATGATACCAATGTGGGGCTTACTGCTGGTATCAGGGCAGGGGTACATACAGTCGGTATAACCACTGGGAACAATTCATTGGAGCAGATTCAGTCAGTGAACCCGAGCACAATAATTCATAAGATGAGTGAACTCCCCCAG
>CAZZFH010000185.1:0-5168 GCA_964653295.1 uncultured Candidatus Bathyarchaeia archaeon
ATACGCCATGATACAGAGCCTCACAAAGTCGGAGGAAGAGATTAGGAAAGAAGCCGAGACTGTGCAAAAGATAGCTGGTTTATTCCAGACTAGTGGAGGAATCGGTAAGACAGCCTTCAAGGAGGGAGGAGAGGCGGCTATGAAGGAGGTTGGAAAATATATTGCGTCTGAGATGGGTAAAAATGTGGCTGGTGGTCTTAGCTCGACTATCAGTGATGTTCTCAGTCTTGAGACATGGGCTTATACCGAGATCGGTACTGGAATAGCCAAGTTAATCACAGGTCATGACCCGAGGAAGGAGGCATCCAGGATCCGTAAAAACTCGCTCAAGACTGTAAACCTTCTCCAGAGTTGGGTTGACCACAGGAGGGCTCGGACCACACGATACACAAACCGAACACTATACACCTGCTTGGATGAGGCTCAAGGATTACTGGATGCACTAGGAAACGCCATGGATGACTTTGAGAAGGCAATCGAAGGCTTCAGGTGCGTAAACTGTGAGATACCTGACCATATCTTGGATGAGATTGATAACATGATAAAGGAGATAGATGACTTCATGAAGACCTTTAACGACCTTATTGATCAGGTGAAGCAGAGGCTGAACAAAGCAGTCGCGCTCCTTGGAAGAAAAGATGTCTATCAAGGACCCATGACTTGGTTGCACGCCCAAAACAATGAGATACCTAACATCAAAGAATCTCTAAGAATGAGCGCATCAGCGAAGAAATAAAGAGTTCAGGGTTTGACTTAGACCCTGCTTATTTTTGTAATCTCTATTGGGGGGGGTTAGTCTCTGCCCCTCGTGGGGTTCTACTTGAATAGCCCGGACAACATCCATCCCTTCGAGAACCACTCCAAACGCTGCGAACCCTTGTCCATCGGGGTTACGTTTACCACCATAATCCAACTCAGGCTGATCCCCGATGCAGAAAAAGAAGCTGCTCTTTGCTGAATCTGGCTTAAAACGACCCATGCTAATGACCCCATCGATGTGTTTCAACCCTGTTAATGGGGTTCTCTCTAGTATGATGGGAGGGTGTTCTTTCTCTTTTAGCACCTGCCCGCCTTGGATTACCTCGATCTTTACCTCATCATTAGGCTGGTTCTCCATTGTTACTGTCCTGAAAAAGGATGTTCCATTATACAATCCTTCATCAACATATCTCAGAAAATTTGCTACAGTAATGGGAGATTTCATAGGATAAAGTTCAACTCGAATATTTCCCATGGGTGTTTCTATCAATACTACGGGGTTTGATGACATTTCAAACAATTAATTCATGGAAAGTAGTATAAGAAAAAGACTAATGCCTTCTTCTGTGAGGGCGAGTTTTGGATTTGAGGCATGGTTTACAGTATACTGGGCGTCCATCAGTAGGTTTGAATGGGAGCTCGAACTCTTTCCTGCATTTCCTACAGATAGCCTTGTACTTTTTTGGTAGACCGCCTTTCACGTTTATGCTTGTTTTCAATTCAGTGATTTTTGTACCGGTCAGTGCCTTAATCTCGTCCAGTGTATCCTGTTCACCGTGGGCAACGAATGTGATAGCAGCTCCCTCCTTCTCCACCCTAGCAGTCCTACCTATTCTGTGGAAGTATGCTGTCGCCTCCTGAGGCATATTATAATTGATGATGTGAGTGATATCACCGATATCCAGACCCCTCGCAGCGATATCAGTCGCAACCAGGAAATCCACCTTGTCTCTTCTGAAGCTCTGTGTAACCTTGTCTCTCTGAGGTTGGGACAAGTCACCATGCAAGGCATTAGCGTTGAATCCACCTTGCTTTAGTTTCTTTGCGAGACTGTATGCGCCTCTCTTGGTTTTTGTGAATATGATGGCTTTCTGGATACGCTGTTCCTTGATAAGTTCTTTGAGTATGGGATATCGGCTCATTGAGTCAACTCTTATGTATCGCTGATCAATCTGCTCAAGGGTGATCTCATCCTTGCTTACCAGAATCTTCTCTGGTTTATCCATATACTTGTTGCATATATTCCAGACATTCCTGTCCATGGTAGCGCTGAAGAGACTGGTCTGCTTATGCTTAGGGACCTTATCAAGTATCTTGTTGATATCTTTAACAAATCCCATGTCCAGCATACGGTCAGCCTCATCGAGCACAACCATATGAACAGCCCGCAGTTTTAATGTGCCCCGATTCAAGTGATCAATTACCCTACCAGGGGTACCCACAACAATGTGTACGCCTCTTCTGAGTTGTGTTATTTGACTATTGATCTTTTGCCCACCATAAATTGGGCATACCTTGATTCCAGTATACCTGCTTATACTCGAAATATGATCAGCTATCTGAATCGCCAATTCACGAGTAGGAGCTAACACGAGCCCCTGAACCCTATTATCACTAATATCGATGCCTTCCACCATTGGTATACCGAAAGCCGCTGTCTTACCTGTACCTGTCTGGGCTTGACCGATAACATCCCTGCCCTCTAGTAGGGGCAAAATTGATTGTGCTTGGATTGGAGATGGTTTCTCAAAACCCAAAGCCTTGATGCCCTTAAGAACATCTTTACTTAAAGGTAGATCGTTGAAATATTGTACCTGCATACGTTTTTTCTCATATCACTAAACTACGCATGCGGTCGCCTCGTCAGCTGTAAACATGAATATGTTCTCTGTGACAGCCCTGAAACAGGCTGGTACCATTTAAAGGTATCATAATTTAATTAACAAAAAAATTACCAGAAAACCCGCCGGGGCGGATTATCCGGCAGATATGTGCAGATAACTAGTACCTGCGTGGTGGCCTGTGCTTCTTGAAGCATTCCTGACAATAGACTGGTCGGCCTTCGGTTGGTTTGAATGGAACCTCGGCTTCTTGTCCACAGTCGCTGCAGACGATCTTGTGCATTTCTCGTGGACCTCGATCGTAACTGCGCCTCTCTCTATAACCCATAACTTTCACTCCTATTACTTAGATGATACTTAGAGGATAGATTGACTAAGATCTAGGTATTCAAGGCATAGAAAACCTAGCCAATTATTAAATCTATGTATATATTAGGCACCTTCTTTGGTTGGAATTCTGTCATGCTGAAAATAGGTTAAAATAGGGTGCTAGGGCTGATGTGATATGGCTTCAAAGGTCGATGAGGATATCAAGGTTCTCAGGCAGTTCATCCAGATTTATTGCGACACCAAGCACCAGGATAGGGAAAAGACCAATGAAGACGACATAAATCTATGTGAGGAATGCCACGACATCTTCCGCTACTCCTCTATGAGACGCGAGTATTGCCCCCTTGACCCCAAGCCAACATGCAAGAACTGTGAGATCCAATGCTACAAGCCAGAGTATAGGCAGCGAATCAAGGAAATCATGAGACACAGCGGTATGACACTGATAAAACGTGGAAGGCTAGATCTACTCTTCCACTATTTCTTCTAATTTCTCGGGCTCTTTGATGTATTTCCATGTCAGTATGAAGCATGGTACGGTTATTGCCCAGAATATGTAGATGGGCAATGTATGGCTGATGTTGTCATAGATCAAGCCGCCGAGTATGCTTCCTCCGGCTACCGCGAGTAGATTGAAGAAGCTCTTGCTACCCATTATTCGTCCCCTCATATCCTCGGGTATCAGATCAGCCCAGAGAGCCTGCGTAGATGTGTAAAAAATTATGTTGATAAGTCCAATCACTGGTGTCGCGAAAAGCAGCTGGGTGAAAGTCGCATTAAATAATATGGGCAGGGTAGCTGCAGTCATAGCATAACCAAGGAGAAGAAGTCTTACCCTTCCAAACCTATCAACAATCTTCCCCATGGGAATAGCAAATATTATCATTGCTACTCCGATTACTGCGCCAAGTTGGCTGAATTGGACCTCTGAGATTCCAAGACTCTACTTCATAAACTGCCATTTCAATCAAAAGATTCTTGGAATAACACGGGTTTATCATTTATGAATCCAATTTAAAATATGTAAAGTTTAGAAGGCAAGTCGCTCCAATATTATAGTAATTTTATGCATTTTGTACATTCATTACGGATTTGGTTACATTCTATTAACGCATAAATAATTGTAAGGGTTATTTTATACTAACATGAAACATGGGTTCATTGTCTACGGGAATCTAAAACCCGAGTTTAATAAAAAACCGTTAGATGAGATCCACCAAGTCATGAAAGAAGTAAAAAAAGTAGCCGAAAAACATGAGATAGAGATCAAGATGTATGGACTGCCATACGGTGTGTCTGAGGACTTTGTAGTTGTTTATGAATCCGAGAAGGGGCTTGTAAACTACTACAACTTTGGAACCGAGGCAGACCTGCCTTATACAAATACTAGAACTAATCAGGTCTCTATTGACTCACTCAAATGAACGGGATCGTTTCAAGCAGCAAAATAGATTAGACCTCTTGAGCATCAGGTATACTTTATGTTTTATACGAAAGAGGAGTGATAACAGTATATGGGCGAGAGACCATTGCTCCCACCTAACCTTGCGTTATTAATCAGTATCATTGCTGTTAGTACAGCCAGCATATTGATTAGATGGACTGATGCGCCTCCATTAGCCATTGCCTCATACAGGATGCTCTTGAGTGTAGCAATGTTGATGCCTTTTTTTATTCGAAACAATGGAGTAGAAAAGCTGAGAAAACAGGGAAATAGAGCAATTCTGAATTTATTCATAGTAGGAGTGGTTCTGGCTATCCATTTTGCGTCTTGGATCACCAGCCTAAGCCTGACCTCTGTTGCCAGTAGCGTGATCTTTGTGCATATTGACCCTATCTTTGTAGCCATCATCAGCCACTTTTTTCTGGATGATAGGATCACCAGAAGAACCCTCTTGGGGATTGTGATCAGCTTCATAGGAATATCAGTAATCGCATTGGGTGACGTAGGGGAAGGAACATCAAACCTAACAGGAGATGTTCTCGCATTAATCGGTGGGATAATGCTTGGGCTGTATATTCTTGGGGGGAGATTTTACAGGAAAAATCTTGATCTTACTACTTATGTTACTCCAGTGTATTCGGTTGCCGCGGTCTCACTGGTATTAATGAGCCTTATTACTGGGACACGGTTAACTGGATTTTCGAACTCTACTTATGGGCTCTTCTTCTTGATAGCGTTAATCCCAATGATTTTCGGTCATACTCTATACAATTGGGCTTTGAGATATCTCTCGG
>CAZZFH010000186.1:0-5160 GCA_964653295.1 uncultured Candidatus Bathyarchaeia archaeon
AAATTCTTGAAACCATTTTTAGAGATTGGTTTGAAACGCCAAGTATGCTTGAAGATTTTATGAGAGAATTGTTTATTTTGAATATCGCCCCCAATTATACTCAACGATTTATCGATTTGTGGAATCTTCTGGCGGATAAAGTCCTATCACACCAAGAAGGAATGAAGTATGGTCAAACTGAACTTGAAAATATAAACGGACTATTAATTTTTTCAGACCCTACTAGAATAATTGAATGGAGTCAAAATGAATGGACAACTCTTGAAGAATTTATACCACTTATAGATAGATGGAGCACAACAGTTGGAATCCATCCTCAGTTTTTCTACAGTTTAGTAAAACTGTGTTCAAAGGTGGGTTTCAAATTACTCCCAAAACATGGAATAAGGTGGATTCATTCATGTATTTCCAAATCAAAAGACTATTCTGAATTTATTGAGAAAAGTAGGACTTCAAGTTATCTTTCCGAATTACTATTTGACTCTTGGTCCAAGCAAAGTGAAGAGATTGTATCCCAAGATGCTTATGACAAATTCATTTACCTTGTTGATATTGTAGCGAAACAAGGAGAACCATTAGCAATAAAACTACAATCTCAACTATTGACTCAATGAATTTTATTCACCAATGACGAGCGTTTTGGATAAGTCCAACGTCGAATATTTTTTTAGGGTTCAAACCCTACCTCCAGTGATGATATCACCCACAAACTCTCTTTTTATCAATGATTTTATCCTCACTTCATCCTAATATTTTAATAGGATTCTCAACTGTAATCTGGTCTACCTGTTTTTCTGATACTCCCATTTCGAGTAACCTGGGAATAATATCCTTATGTATATGGTGAAAGCTCCACTTATTCTCAGGGTCTTTCTTCATAGCAGAGAACTGTTTTGGGGGAAACCAGTCTAAATATACACAATAATCATGAGAAAGTACAAGCTGGTTCTCGTATCCTTTTTCGAGTAAATCAACACAAACCTTGATTCTTGAGTCTGTGGGTAACATCATATCTATGCCAAACCTGTCTAATCCAATATAACACCCAGATTCTAACAATGATTCAAGATAATCTATATCGGTAGTATCCCCACAATGACCAACCACCAGTTTAGAAACACCGACCCCCTCTTCTAACAAGACATCAAGCTGGGTTATTCCATTCTTGTTAATGCTTGAACTATGTGTAATAACTGGTAACCTAGATTGTTTATGCAGCCTTGCAGCGACTCGTAGAAGCTTCTCGTTGGTAGGGGTAATATCAGTCTCAGATGCACATTTGATTACACCTGGTTTGATACCTGTTCCTTGAATACCTTCCTTCACCTCGGGTATCAGTTGGTTTACTAGGTCATCGATTTCCCACCCGAAGAGAAACGGTTCATCAACAGCGTAGAAACCTGTGGAGGCAATAATATTGACGCCTGATTTTTCTGAAACTTCTCGTAGTAAATTAATGTCTCGCCCGAGATTGATTGGGGTAGCGTCAACTATTGTTTGTAATCCAAATTGTTTTGCGTATCGCAGTTCATCTATTGCATTGGATAAAGTATTTTCGTGATTGAACCAGTCTGGGAAAGCTTGTTTCATTGACGCATTCATCGAGACGATGTGTTCATGCATTAAAGTAAAACCCAAGTTAGATGGATCAATCGAGCCGAGAACAGAATTAACCATAAACAATAAACTGACTACCCCATCAATAATTTTATCCTCACATATCCGTAATTCCATTTATGAATCAGGAGGATAGAAACCAGATATTGGAGTTGATCTCCAAGAACTGTTATTATTATGACTTTCACCAACCTGAAAAACGAAGAAAACTCTTCACAGATGACCTACATACCGAGATGTGGAACCAAGGAAAACTAATACGAGAAACCAACACAGCAGAAGAGTTCCTAGAAATACAGAACAAGCGAAGAGAATGGTTAACAGAACAAGGGATTCAACCAAGGCACTTTAATACAGATGTTATACTCGAAGAAAAGTCAGATGGCATGGTTATTGGAACTGCTATGCATTTTACTGCTTGGAAAAGGAAGGATGAGGAGAAACCTGAGATGGTTCATATGGGTGTCTTTGATTTCGCTTTTACCAAGATAGGGAAAAAGTGGAAGGTATCAAAACGAATCTACAAGGTAGACTAATCGATGAATATATAGGATTAATCGAGAAAAACAGATTTATCCTTGACTGTAATCGATGATTTTATCCTCACTATTATCCTAGGGTTTCTTATTTTGGAGTACAGCTTCTGCACGGTTGCCAGTATTCAGAACCCTTATGTTCTTTCTGGAAAAAAGTGTAAGCACCCTGATAAGTCTCATGTTTGAACCAACCTCCCTTTCTTTTCATCTGGTTCACCCCTTTCACTTTACTTTCAACTGGTTTACAGAATCGACAAGAATCCCTGTGAAGCTTCCAAGCACCAGTGGCCTTATCGACGTTTAACCAGAACACGGTATTAACATTGGTTTTGTTGACTTAAAACATATTACAGCAACAATCATCATTAACAATAATCGATGTTTTTATCCTCACTTCACCGCTCCCAGTACTTCAACAACTCAACTATCCAACCTATAATGGCAAAATTTGAAAAGGAAGAAACTTTAGACATTGACAATATGGAAAAAGCACTGGACATCGCATCTCACGTTTATGATATGCTCCCTAATCTGGTGGTCATATCCGGGTTTTTAGAACCCAGAGACCCTGATAAGGAAAGCATCTCAGCTTATCTAAACGAGTCATGGATAAGACTCGCTGAAGAGGTCGAGAAACATGGGCTTACGACCCATCCCCAGATAGCGCCTTGGATGAAGGCTCTTCAAGCCGCAGGTATCCCAGTTAAAAAGCATCCATTCTCGATCCTAGCAATGGGAAAAAGGGCGTCAAAGACCAGAGCCCCATTCAGCATAAACCCAATAGTGGATACATATAACGCGATCTCAATGGACCTGATCAACCCCGGAGGCGCCTATGACATGGACCAGATGACTGGAAGCCTCAAATTAAGGCTGTCGGATGGTGGAGAGGTTTTCCAGCCACTCGGTAACGGTAAGATATCTCATACTCTTCCCGGGGAGATAGTTTACTCAGATGAATCAGATGTGCTCACGAGAATGTTTCTCTGGCAGCAGTCTGATAAAGCAAAGATCGCTAATTCGTCAAAGAAGCTTGTTTTTGTGTTTGAGCTTCTAGACGAGATGGGTCAGGGTCTCGTGAATGATGCATGTAGAAAGATTGAGGAAAAATTCATGTCTCTTCTTGAAGCGAAGGTGTATGGTGTTTCTATCCAGAGGAAATGACTAACACCCATTACACCAGTAGATGATATCATCATCTCCATTTTTCAAATGATGATTAAACCTCACTTCATAGACGCTACCAATGATCAAATTAGGGATACTGTTTAACTTGAGCTGGGCCACAGCAGATAATCTCGTTCAACTAATTTGTCTCTGCACTCGTATATGATGGTGAACACAATAATTCCAAAAACTTCATGAAAAACTATGAAGCGGTGCTCTGAGGTTATGCATTGAGTCCGTCAAGCCTATTGCATAATTCATTATATATGAGGCGTTTCTTTTCCTCGTTTAAATGGAAGACGACCTTTAAGACCATCTCATTCGAGATAGTAAAGATATAGTTTAGTTTTATGACGCTATCTTTTACAGCGCCCTCACTCTTGGTTAGAGGAATACCCTTCATCCTCGGATTACTGGTTATGCCCGCGATCACAACATTTCCATACTCCTCAAACAGGACTAATGCGGGTCTGATCTTCACCTCAGATGTATCGGTGTACTGGACGCTTGCTATGATCACATCCCCGGCTCTAGGCATGCTCCCAGTCCTCGTCCTCCGTGTTGTCCCATAGCTCCCTCATCTTAGCCTGTTGAACCTTGTGAAGGAACTCATCATATTGCCTGTTCTTGGACTCCTTCGCCATTCTTATCAGGTTAGATATGATCTCGTTATAAGTCTCTCTGGGGTACCTTTTTATGCTTTTTAATTCCTTGACGACGGATTTTTTGAGTTGGATAGTGGTGGCTTCCTCGTCACTCATTATATATCAACTATAGTCACTATATAACTTACTATAATAAACCTTTCACCAAACAAGACAGCTTTAATCCCCTATAGAATAACTGCAAAGTGGATGGAAACACCAAGAAATGGAAAACCATCCTTTACCGAAAGACCAACAATTGTAATCTAATCTATGCAAAACTGGTATAACGACGATTTCCTGTAAATGAAACCGCATACACAAAAACCACTAAAACACATAAAATACACACCAGTAGACATCAGTAGTTCAGAGAGTGGGGTTCGGACCAAGCCCCAAGTGGTGATATCATCATCTACATCTTTCAAATGATGATTAAACCTCACTTCAAACACTTTCACACAAATTACCACATATTCCCACACAGAAAAAATGCACCGAACCACCACCAGCGGACCCCAAAAAGGTGGTGCGGGGGGTGAGGACCGAACACCTATTTACTAGTATAATCTGAGATATAATCGATGATTTTATCCTCACTTTATCGGGTATTTATCGAACCATACTACTTCGACGTTCAGACTTCTCTTTTCTCTCTTCAGGAGTATCCTCTCTCTGCTCTATTATCTTTTTAACAGCAGCCTCTTTTCGTCTATTCTGAAGTTCTATGAGCGTTTCAACATCATAGAACGCGTGCAGAGTTATTCCATCATTTAGGTGCACTCGCGCGTCATCTAGGTTTCCAGTTCTTTCCCATTTACTAATTAACCACAAAATTGGTATACTAATCAATATTAGCGTCACCCAGTATAGTGCTTGACTATCTTGACCTTGTGTAAAAGCAGCAATCATTGTTATAATAAGCGCACGCATCTAAAGTACTCACTTATTTAAATAAAATTATAAAACTACTATATTAAAATAATCGATGATTTTATCATCACTTCATCGGGTTGGGGTCAAACCCACCATACATCATAAACCAGCAAAAAACACACTAAAATATACCACTAATTCCCACCAAATAGGAAAAACTCCTACCTCCACAAAAAAAATGCACCGAATACCCACCAGCGGACCCCAATGGTGCGGGGGGTGGGGTTCGAACCCACGGAGGACTAATCCATCAGGTCCTA
>CAZZFH010000187.1:0-5146 GCA_964653295.1 uncultured Candidatus Bathyarchaeia archaeon
TGAAGAGCAGTTTATCCTCCCGGTCCAGCAGACAGATACAATCTGGCGTATGCCCCGGAGTAAAGAGTACCTCAAGGGCCCGGTTCCCCAGTTCTAGGATGTCCCCATCTTTGAGCCACTTTGTTACCTTGAAGCCGGGCACCACATAGTTTTCTGGGTCGAATTCCTCTGGTAGGGGTTTCCATAGCATCCCGTCTGCGATGAGGTGAGCCATCTCGCTGTTGGGTAAGCCTTCTTGGGCTTTGTGGCTCCATGGATGGTCTAGCATGGCTATCTCGTCGAATTGGTAGTTCTGGGCTATGTGGTCGTTGTGGGCGTGGGTGTTCAGTACCATGACTGGCATGTCTGTGACTTCCTCGACGGCTTTCCTGATGTTGCCTATCCCGCAGCCTGTGTCTATGAGTATGGCTTTTTCCTTGCCTAGGATTAGGGTGCTGATGGCTTCCTCGTATTGGTATGGTTCGTAGAATACGTAGATGTCTGGTAGTACCCTGTAGACTTGGAACCAGTCCTGTGTTACGAGTACTTGTTCTAATGATGAGTATATTTTACGTGGGAGTTTGTCCCACCATCGATCCGCGATAAGCAGCTTACGATCCTCTGGAGCCGACATAACACAGAAAAACAGTCATGGCTTATTTCATTTACCTAAACCATTTCAGGCTGGCATGTTGGACAGAGATAGACTTGACCCCCTCCATGCGCTATTTTCTGTATCGCTGTGCCGCATCTTGGGCAATTCTGGTCCTTCATGTTAGGTCCCATAACAGGGGTATAACCGCCCTGAACCCCATGTATGTCCTTGAACTGGCTTTTCCCCTTCTGTTTGAGCCGTTCCTCGGTTACGGTCTTGATGGCTTCATAGAGCGCCCTGAGCTCAGTCTCGGATAACTCGGAGACCCTGCGTTTGGGGTGAACCCCCGCCCTGTAGATCACATCTTGGAATGTGGCGTTGCTTATCCCGATGATGGGGGAATCCTTGCCCACCAGCAGTGGTTTAGGTTGCCTGTTTTCTACGCCTATTGCGTCTTTGAACCACTCATAAGTGAAATCAGGCTCATCCGGAGATACACCATTGATGAAGTCGCGTTTATACATGTAATTCTTTGAGAGGTCTTGGTCGTGTACCGCTTTGATGACTCCCATACTTGTGATCCTTGTTGTGAGAATCGATCCATCATTGAACTCCAGTTTCAGGTGATACTTCGGCGGCTTACCCCCCTCATGTAGATATGTGATTACCCCACCGTACTCAGGGGCAATGAGGAGGTTTATGGAGTCACTTAGTTGGACTCTTATTGTGTTTCCACGGGATTTTGCTGATTCTACTGTTTTACCCTTGAAGGGTTCAAAGTCTGATAGGTTCTTGTTGACGAAGCCTATCTGCATCATTCGCTCAACGTCTCTGAGATCAAAGGACTTGATGGTCTTGCCCTTGAGAGAAGCGTCTATCTGCTGGGCGAGTATCCGCGCCTCAGGAAGCTCAATACTCATGAGTTAAATTAATCGCTCATCCGAATAACTCTATCTGAATCTTAGACTAGTTCTCGGAATAATCGAGATATCACAGCCCTATCATTGGGTAGGCTCAGTTTATCGATCTCGTCTCTATCGATATAGAATAGCTCCTCAGCCTCAGAGGCAACAGGGGAACCACACCAGTCGCGGCAGATATACCAGTGATTCATCTGGTACTCAGTGGTAGACTCACAAAGCATACTATCAAAGAAACTAAAATCCGAGCCGTCCAACCCTAACTCTTCACGCAACTCACGCCTCAAAGCCTCTTGGTGGCTCTCACCGGGCTCAACATGACCCCCGGGAATCACGACGGCGCCTGGATCATTCTTTCTATCCAGTTTCCTGCGCTCTACAAGGACCTTGCTATCCTTGATTAAGATAAAGGATACAGTATCGACTGTCTTCATCTTATTCGTCTACCATACCTTGTAGCAGTGGCTATGTTCTGGTAGTAGTCGTTTATCTCAGAGACTGCCTGTTTGAGGGATTCACAGGTCTCGGCTCCATTCCGGTCCCAAGAGGGGATGTGCTTCGCCATCACGGTGACTATGTATGGTTTCTCGGCGTAGACTATGCCTGAGTCACACTGGACCGCGCCCATCCAGCCGCTCTTATCAGCCACCATAAAGTCATCTGGTAAAGCGTCACGGATGATACCATCCTTGTAGAGCTTCATGACCTCAATGGTTTTCTCACAAACATCAGCATCCAACTCATGGTGCCCAAAGATCATGCTCATCAACCGGGAAAACTCCCTTGGAGTAGTCAGGTTCTCCTGTATATCTGGGTCTATCTCCTTTGCCTGCATCTTCCTAAGGAGCTTGGTCT
This sequence comes from uncultured Candidatus Bathyarchaeia archaeon, assembly GCA_964653295.1. Classification (GTDB taxonomy): domain Archaea; phylum Thermoproteota; class Bathyarchaeia; order TCS64; family TCS64; genus RBG-16-57-9. The sequence goes on from CAZZFH010000187.1 coordinate 2,350, forward strand.
CTTTTAACCCGAGGCGAGAAAGGAGTGCATTGACTCTCTCCATGCCTACTATGTCTATCATATAATTGGTGGCGGTGTTATCGCTGAGGTTGATCATCAGCTTCGCCCAGTCCTCCAGCGTGAGTTCAACAGAGTCAGAGAGGAACTGGAGTACACCACTACCCCCAACCTTTTGGGCTTTGCTTAGAGGATGCACCTCAACAGGATCAAGTACCCCAGCTTTGACCAAGTTATAGAACTCGATGAGAATAGGTACCTTGATGATGCTAGCGGTGGGAAAGACCTCATCAGCGTTCACAGCCAACTCTGAATCAGGATCAGATGGATCAAAGGCGTGAATCCCAATGACCCCCTCAGCCTCCATAGATATGGTCTCCAGTACACTCAGGGTCTTATCATAAAGTATACTCATAGGAGAAAAGACTGTGTCACTGAATTAAACAGTTTACCAGCCGATAACCCGCTTGGCGAGACTGTTCTCATAGAACATCAATAACTCGCCGTCGCGCCAGACAAAATCCACAGGAGTCATGGTCTCCAACCCATAAACCATGAACCGCTTCACATCGCTTTCAAGGTCAACAGGGATCAATGGAGTGGTCCATTTGCGTTGCCAGAAGCTGGTCTCAAGATGCAGTATGCCTCTATTACGTGTAACGTCGTACTCGGATGTGTTCCTGAAGGTGACATAGGTACCAGTCAGCTCCTCCAGCTGCTCTATCCGCTTAAAGTAAGGCACATCATCAGGGTTAACCCCAATAAGCTGTGCTATAGCTAACTCACCTATATCCTCCAAGAAGTAACCACCAGTAGCCATTATGACCACACCTACATCTTTCTCGGGGATGAATCCCATATAGGCGCTAGAGCCAAAGACACTGCCACTGTGATAGACGAGATCATAGCCAAAGAAACCGGACTTTATCCTGAAGCCATATGCGTAGTAGCGGTCATCGGCGCTGCCCAGTGGGATATCGCTTGTCTTGACCTTTGGAGCAGTCATGGTTTTGAGGGATTCATCAGTTATGATCTTCGGGGTCTCAGGGTCTCCCTTGGATATGAACATCTGTATGAACCGCGTCATATCGACTACGTTGGACATCAAGCCACCGTCAGCGATCATCTGTCCATATGGGTAACGGGTCTCCACCTTCTCACTGTTCTCCCCAGACACATATGGGGTCGCAACATCCTTGTCCTGAAGGATATCATGCTCAGAGTAGGTGCTCCTCTTCATGCCAAGAGGCTCAAGGATGTTCTGTTTAACATAATCAGCGTACTCCATCCCAGAGACAGCCTTGATAATACTTCCCAACAGAATAAACCCTTCATTCAAGTATGCGTAACGTTCACCGGGTCGCGCCATTGCCCATTCATCGGCTCCATTCATGAAGACCATCAAATCCTCTGGGCTGCTGATGGGTAGCCATTGATCACTGAAATCGGTGATGGCTGTGAGAGTAGCCTCGGCGTAGCCTAACGCGCTGAGTCCACTGCTGTGGCTCATTAAATGCTTGATTAAGACCGGCTCACCCATTGCTGTTAACTCCAAGGGCAGATACTTACCGATGGGGTCATTCAGACTCAGTGCACCTTTCTCGCTAAGCTGCATTATCGCGCTAGCCGTGAAGGCTTTGGTGAGGCTCCCGATGCAGTATATGGTGTTTGGTGTTGCGCTGGTTCCCTTAAGTAGGTTCCTGAAGCCAAAAGCGTGTTTATAATCGGGTTTACCATCCTTCACTGTGTTGATGCTGAGTCCAACGATTCCCTGATCGCTCATCTTCTTGAAGATGTAGTTTTCCAGTGTCTTCCGTGTGCTAGGCTTAGGATTATACATAACAGCGCAGACTGCACGCCTGTTATTAACCATATCTTGAATAAGCCGGGGAAACAGCATCAAATCTCTGGGGGGGAGGGGGGGGTCAACCAATCCCAGTCCAATACAAGCCTCCAAGACCAAAACCAGCCCCAAAACAGCCTAGACTCGATCCTGATCTATGTAAAAAAGTGGTAGAGTAACGGCTAATTAATGACGAAAAGCGTCATGGTAAGAAAATTATCGTCTTTTCTCCACGGGGTGACGTATAATGGTCTTCAACTTCTCTGGCTTGGTTCTGCGTTGGTCACTCATGTATATCTAATGGGAATTGTCCCTGAGCCTAAGTCCAATAATACTTTTAACTATAATTAACTCCGGGTTTAGTTTCAGAATAAATAATATAAAAACTGAAACATAGCCACATAGGATAAAATTGGATGAAAACAATATCGATGAAAAACTATTCCATAGGCTACTAAAAAGCGGAAACATGATAAAAATATTCAACAAAGTCAGCGGGAAGAGACTCAAATAACCCGGGGAACGCATTATAAACACCCGTTCACTCAACGAATATGGAGATTATCTTGAACGAGAAAGCATCAATACTAGCCGAGGAACTAGAATGGGCAATTAGCAGCCTCGAGAGATCCTGCGAGAACCTAACCGAAGAGGAATACAAGTTCAAACCCACACCCGTATCCAATAGCGTACAGTGGCAGCTAAACCACATCTCAAGAATAATAAACACAGCACTCCCAAGTCGCATCAAAGGCGTCGAAAGCTACGCACCAGCGGGATGGCCAGCGGACTACCGCGACCAAAACTATCCATTGGATAAGCTGATGAAAGACATCAAGAAAGGCGCAGAAGTAGCAGTACCAATGCTCAAGAAGCTATCCAATGAGGATCTTGAAGCCGAGATACCCATGTGGGGAGGAAAAAGACAGCGCAAGATCGGTTTATTCGCATATATCG
>CAZZFH010000188.1:0-5114 GCA_964653295.1 uncultured Candidatus Bathyarchaeia archaeon
TGGGATGGTAATGGCCTTCGTAATGGGTCTCATACTCTTACTGAGGGGATTCGGGTGGGACCAGAGACTTGTAAAGCTACGACCTAGATTACCCCCCACAGATAGATGGATCAACATAGCCTCCACTGGATTAGGCGGAATAGTAGCCCTCGTCGGATTCATACAGGGCGTGGACTATGCTTGGAGCATAATCCCATTACCGATTCAACCCTTCTGGGTACTATCTTACTGGGCGTCCAACTCCACAGACGTACTAGGCGCCTTCATAATCCATGGAGCAGACATGATCACCCTAGGCATAGGGATAGCCATTCTTGGAGACGGGATAAGTACCTTCGTACAGGATCGAGATGATACTAGGGTATGGACAAACGTCATTGGCTTGATATTCCTATTCTGGATGAGGCCCATAGTAATCGAGGCATCCAAGATAATCAGGAACCCTGGAACAACCGAGATAACCATACTCTCTCCTCTGATCATATATACTGCGGCGGGAGCGGTAACAACCATAATAGCCGTAACTTGGATATATCGGAGAATTGGCCGTGAGCTATTTTCCAGAAAATAGTAACACTTTCATTTATATGCATCAAAGTCATTAATGTCGAAAGGCGAGACTAGTGATCCGGGAGATTCTCGAAGCAATAGGTGTATACTCCATTTACCGTAGCTGGTTGAAAAAAACAATAGACGGGGGAGAGAAGCCCAATCACATTGGGGTCATCATGGATGGAAACCGCAGATGGGCCCGGGAACGCGATATGATTCCATGGGAGGGTCACTGGGAGGGCGCCGATAAGGTAGAGGAATTCTTAGAATGGTGCCTAGAACTGGGTATCAAGACCATAACCCTATTCAGCTTTAGCACAGAGAACTTCAACAGGGACCAGCAAGAGATCAGCGAACTCTTCAAGCTTTTCGAGAACGTTCTAGAGAGGGTATTAAACTCAGATACAATTCACGATAACAGGGTCCGTATAAGAGCCATCGGTAGGATAGAAACACTGCCAGACACAATGCAAGAACTAATCCATAGGGTAGAGGACGCAACAAAGAAATATGACAGCTATTACCTAAATGTAGCCATCGCATATGGTGGACGCGCAGAAATAGTTGACGCAGTACGCCTAATATCCGAAAAGGTAAAACTAGGTCAGTTAGAGCCGGAAGATGTCGATGAGCAAGTCATCGAGGCAAACTTGTATACCGCGTATCTTTCTTATCCTGATCCCGATATTATCATCAGGACATCAGGGGAGTCTCGTCTCAGTAACTTCCTTGTATGGCAATCAGCTTATAGCGAGTTATTCCTAGTTGATGTTTTCTGGCCCAGTTTCAGAAAAATTGACCTGATGCGCGCAATCAGGGGTTATCAGATGCGTCAGCGGCGCTTCGGGCGCTAGTTGGGAAGACTTTTAAAAGCTTATTTGGTTCTATTATTCTCACTAGGTAAGAGTAACTGGGTCCGGTAGCCATGAGACGCCATAATCCATCTATAATATACTATAATATGTGTATAAAGTACGTGAAAACAGTGGACAATTTCATATTATTTAAACGAATATGATAAAATAGGCCGCGGAAACAGCTAGCTTTAACCAGATCATGAAAGAAAAGTTGGGGGAGAAACTGAATGGTACATATAAGTAGAATGGTTATTAGAAACTTCAAATCCTTCGGCGGCGACCCAATCAAGCTACAATTTCAACCCGGATTCAACATTATAACAGGGCCAAATGGCTCAGGCAAGAGCAACATACTAGATGCAGTCCAATTCGTACTAGGAGAACTAGGCAGTAAAAGAATGAGAGCCCCAGACCTCTCAGGACTAATCTATGATGGAGCCGGTGAAGATCTAGTTGGCAGAGCCCAAGTCGCCCAAGTAACCCTCTACTTTGACAACAACGACCGGGGACTCGCCATCGATAGAAGCAGCGTTAGCATTGGCAGAAAGATGGACCGAGATGGAAAGAGCGACTATCTGCTCAACGGTAAAAGGACCAGCAGAAGACAACTCGTCGAGCTCCTTGAGATGGTTGGTATCACAGCTGGTGGATACAATATAGTGCTTCAGGGAACAGCTACACGTCTCAGTGACCTTACTCCCGGTGAGCGAATGAACGCCTTGGAGGACCTAGTTGGTATCAGGGAATATGACCAGAAGAAAGCCGATGCAAGGGTCAAGCTGAATGAAGCCGAGCGAAAGATAGAGGTTGCCTCAGCGAGAATAGAGGAAATTAAGAAACAGGTAAATGAGCTGGAGAAGCAACGTAACAACGCGATTCTATTCAACCTGTTGGATGAGGAAGAGAGCAAGCTCAGCGCCCACAGGCTAACGGTTCAAATAAACAACCTGGAAGAAAAACTCAACGAGATAGATACCCAGATCAAAGAGAAAGAGGAAGAACTCAAAACCCTCGAAGAAGAGAGGATAAAATTTGTTGAAGAGAAAAAACAAGCCCAGCAACGCATGGACGAGTTCAACAGGGAAGCAGCAGAACGGGGAAACACAAGGCTCCCTCTACTCCGGTCAGATCTGGTAGGCAAGAATAGTCTCAAGGAATCCTTGGAGACGAGGCAGAAGGATATAGATCAGAGAAAACTCCAAATCGAGAGGACGATGCTCGATAAACAGGGAGAGATCGAGAATAGCAGAAACGAGGTAGACCGTCGAAACACCCGTCTACAACAGATTTCTGAAGAAGAATTAGAGCTAAGCAGTCAGCTTGCTAAAAAGCAAACAGAACAAGCCGAGTTAAACCAGACTATACAATCTGCGAGAGAGACTGCCGAACAGAATCAGCTACGCCTCGAGTTGTTAACAGAGTCCCTTGTTCCGATGCAGGAGAGCCTCACTGGTATAGAGACTGATATCAATAAGCATGTAATTTCACGAGACTCTATTGATGAAAAGATTATTAATTTCCATGAGCGGAGAGAACAGTTCCTTGAACGACGAGGTTCACTCGAGGATTCAATTAAGCAGTATGAGGCTTTGAAGGCTGATGAGGCCAAGAAACTCGAGGATATGATCCAGACTGTTGAGAGTCAAGTGCAACGACAGCGGAACATCAGGAGCACCATTGAGAACGCCAATCAGCTGGCAAAAGACGCCGAGACCACCATTACAGAACTTTCTGCCAAACGAGACCTATGGAAAAACATAGTTACCGAGGAGAAAGCCCTAGAACGTATACGTGAAATCGGGGAGGCAGGCGCCATGAATGGATATCATGGACCACTGCGTTCCCTTATCAAGATCGATCTACAGAACCAGCGTGCAGCAGATAGCAGCAGCAATGGCTGGATAAACTCTGTGGTTGTGGACGATTATGCGACCGCGAAAGAACACATCGAACGCCTGAAGAAGACCAAGGTCGGGATGACTCGTTTCATACCCATGGACCAGCTACGGGAGCCAGAGCCACTACCAGAACTCAAGATTAAGGACGTAATTGGAGCCCTCCCTGATCTAATCAGGTATGATGAGATGTATGCTCCAGCTGTGTATCTACTATGGGGAGATACTTACCTGGTAGAGACCTACGAGGCAGCTGAACAAGTTACAGCGCAGGGCTATAGGGCAGTCACAAAGACTGGGGACGTATTTGAGGCAACAGGCGGGATACTCGGAGGCTATTATCGGCGCCCACCGGACTTTTCGAAGCTTATTCCAAGCGAGGAATCAATATCAAACCTATCCACGACCATCAAGGACCTGCGAGGCAAGCTTAGGAGCAGAATGAAGGAGCTCAGAACCAGTGGCTTTGACCTCAGGAAATTCACCCAGTATATGGAAGACAGCCAAACAAGGGTTGCAAGAATAGACGATGATATCAAGGCTACTGAGGAGAGCATCGCAAGGCTCGATCGAAACCTCCAGACCATTGCAGATAGCATCGAGAAAGCCAAGAACGATAAGGACAACGAGGAAAGGCTCAGGATCATACTCGAGGAACGTAAACTAAAGACACTTGAGCAGATCGATGCGACCAAACAGGAGATAAACAGGCTCAAGGAGTACAAGCTCAGCGATGTCTCATCCTTAGAGATTGAGAGGAGCACCCTTAATCAGGAGATAGCTGTTCTGGAGAAGAGTATTAACGAGCTCTCAAACGACAGGACAATCCAATCCAGTTTCGTTGCTCGTATCCTCACGCTGCAGATCACTGAGGCAAATCAAGATATTGAATCAGCGAAGCAAGAGACCGTTGAACTCAACCAAGAGTATCAGGAAATAGAGGCTCAGATAACCGAGATCTCTAAAGACATCTCCGAGCTTGATGCTATTCTCAGCGATGTAACATCCGAGGTTGAGGCTACCAGCAAGGTGTTTGAGCAGCATCAGAGGACTCTCAGGCAGTATGATAGACAGCTTGAGCAGATCGCCCGTAGGACCACAGAGGCAGAGCGAAGAAGTGGTCAGCATTCACTAGAAAAAGAAAGAATCAAGCTACAGGTGGAGCAACGATTAGAGGAGCTAGCTAGGCTCGGCTTCAGTGACAAGATCCAACTGGAAGAAATATTACCCGAGCAGGTTGAGAGAAGATTCAACAGGATCAAGCAGGAGAAGCGTGGACTTGGCGCCATCAATCAACTGTCAATTGATCATTATCATATTACGATGCGGGAGTACAAGCAACGTAGCACACGAATCAATGGCATGGAGGAAGAGAAACAGAGCATCCTGAACTTCATCGACGAGATAGAGAAAGAGAAACAGGAACACTTCATGTTCGCCTACAACCAGATATGCGAGAACTTTAGCGCCATATTCAGCAAGCTAACAGGTGGCGGCGATGGTAGACTGGAGCTCCAGCGACCCGAAGACCCATTCAGCGGGGGCGTGGACCTTTACATCCAGTTCCCGGGTAAACCAATGAGGCTCGCTAGCGGGGCATCTGGAGGAGAAAGGAGCGTCGCTGCAATAGCGTATCTACTGGCTATTCAGAGGTTCCTGAAGGCGCCTTTCTATCTCTTTGATGAGATCGATGCTCACTTGGATGACCTGAATACCAGTAGGCTGGCTGAGGTTTTGAAGGAAAACGCAGCGGACAGCCAATTCCTCATGATCAGTCTCAAGGATGTCATGGTCCACAACGCGGATCGCA
>CAZZFH010000189.1:0-5093 GCA_964653295.1 uncultured Candidatus Bathyarchaeia archaeon
CTAAGATCGCTCTTCTGGATACTCCATTGGAGGTAAAGAAGACCGAGTTCGACGCCGAGATCAGGATCACCAGCCCAGACAGCATCAAGGCATTCCTAGACAGCGAATCACAGATGCTCAAGAAGAAAGTAGACCAAGTAGTCGCGACAGGCGCCAACGTGGTCTTCTGCCAGAAAGGCATCGATGACATGGCCCAGCACTACCTAGCCAAGGCTGGCGTACTGGGTGCAAGGCGTGTCAAGAAATCTGATATGGAAAAGCTAGCCAAGGCCACAGGTGGCAAGGTTGTCAACAATCTTGCAGACCTAAAGGCAGATGATCTAGGAATCTGTGGAGCAGTCGAGGAGAAAAAGGTCGGCAACGACAAGATGATCTTCGTCGAGGAATGCAAGGATCCACAGGCAGTAGCAATATTCGTCCGTGCAGGCTTGGAGAGGATGCTGGACGAGGCAGAGCGCGCACTAAACGACGCCCTCTATGTAATAGCTGATGTCGCCAGGGTACCCCAGATGGTAGCAGGCGGCGGATCTATTGAGATGGAGATGGCGAAAGCAGTACGTGAGCACGCAGCACAGGTCGGTGGACGAGAGCAGCTAGCCATAGAGGCATTCGCAGAGGCTCTTGAGGTAATCCCGAGGACTCTAGCCGAGAACGCTGGACTGGATATTCTTGACACCATGGTAGCATTGAAGGCAGCTCACGCAAAGGCTAACGGCCAATATATGGGCGTCAACGTCTTCGACGAGGGCGTCATAGACATGCTAGCCGAAGGCGTCGTAGAGCCCAAGGTGGTCAAGGAGCAGGCAATAAAATCCGGTATCGAGGTAGCCTCCATGATCCTAAGGATCGATGACGTAGTTGCTGCCAAGAGTGGCGGCGGCGGCATGGGCGGCGGCCCACCCGGCGGAATGCCAGACGACATGGACATGTAAGTGTCCAACCCCACATTTTTTAATTAATTTTTAGAAAAAAACTCTCCCAGTGGTTACTGGGATAGAACAAACTCAAAAACCGCTTCCGCAACAGCCTCAATATACGCCTCACCATGCATCTCTGAAGCCTCAGTAGGATCACCAAGTACACCTATAGACGAGAGACCGGCTATTCCCTCCTCGAATATCCTCTGGGTAGCTGCCTCATCAAATACCCCGACATATCCCTTCCCATGGGGTATCTTCTCGGGTCTCACTCCCTCAGGGTTGGCATAGAGCATCATGGAGACCTCTGATTCACCTGCGTGGGCACCCGAATCCTCAGGGCTGATACCATAATGTTCACTGGTCTTTGTGAGGTGCTCAACAAAGTTAAGTAAATCAGTATATGCGATGATCTTAACATCGGGGTTCCCCATCACAAGCTCCTCAACAACCTCAGCTATCGGACCAAAATTACCGCCATGAGAAGGAAGAATAACTACCCGCTTGAAACCATGACGAGCAAGACTGCTCACATAATCCTTCAAAACCAACTGCAATGTCTCTTTTCTTAGAGTGACTGTGCCAGGGAACATCATATGATGCTCAGAACACCCCACATTGATCGTAGGGAACTTTAGGGCTCCCCCGAGCTTCTCGGCTACCCGTAGAGCCAATACATCACCCAACACAGTATCCGTAGACACAGCTAACACAGGTCCATGCTGCTCATTACTACCAACCGCGAAGACTGCGGTATCAAACCCATTCCTCAAAGCCTCACCGATCTCCGGCGAGGTCATATTAGCCACATCAATCATACATGAGGATAGAATGATCTTGGATAAAACATTGACCAAAGATAAATAACAGAATCTCAGACTGGATAAACATGAATCATAAAGAACAAGCAGCAAAAAACATCGAGAAATACAGGGAACAAATAATCAACATCAGTAAAAAGATCCATGAGGACCCAGAGCTCGGACACCAGGAATACAAGGCATCCAAACTACTAGTAGCCGAGCTAGAAAAACACGGATATAGTGTAGAGTACGGTGTCGCTGGGATGGATACAGCTTTCATCGCGAGAAAAGGTAGTGGAAGCCCTAAGATAGGTATACTTGCCGAGTATGATGCGCTACCTGGGATAGGTCATGCCTGTGGACACAACCTCATCGCCACATCAGCCCTAGGAGCAGCCATCGGGCTCTCTGAACTCATCGAAGAGCTGGAAGGAACAATAATTGTGTTTGGGACACCAGCCGAGGAAGGCGTTGTCCAGAACGCCGGCGGAAAAGTAGTGATGATAAAAGAGATCAAGGAAGCAGACGCAGCCATAATGATACATCCTGGACCAGCCTGGGGCAGTCATGGCACCACAAACGCACGTGAGAGCTTCCTAGTAGAGTTCCATGGTAGAAGCAGCCACGCAGGAGCAGCGCCGGAGCTGGGGATAAACGCCCTAGAAGGCATTCTACTCACATTCCAAGGCATCAACGCGTTACGCCAGCACATCAACCGAGACATCAGAATACATGGCATCATCAAGCACGGGGGAGACGCACCAAACACCATACCAGACTACGCCTCAGCCCACCTGTATGTGAGGGCACCAACCATGCCAATGCTTGAGGAGACATACAACAAGGTGAAAAACATAGTAAAAGGGGCAGAACTCCAAACAGGAGCCAAGAGCAAGATAACACAAGTAGCCAACACATACGCAAACAAGATACCCAACAAGGTGCTCAGCGATCTATTCAGGGAAAACATGAAAACACTCGGTGTCGATTACCCAGAGGAAAAAGAGCCTAGGGTAAGCGGCGCCTCGACAGACTTCGGTAATGTGAGCCAGGTAATGCCCGCATTGAGCGCCTACATCAATATCGGAGACGTTGTTCTACACAGCCCAGATGGGGCCAAGGCGACTGGAACTATGGAGGCAAACAATGTGATGATTATGGGGGCCAAGGGGCTGGCGTTTACAGCATTGGATCTATTAACAAAACCAGAGCTACTTGAGGCTTCAAGGAAAGAGCAAAACGAGAGAGTCCAAGCCCAAACTAAATCACAAGGGTAATCTCGAAGATCTCTGAAAGCTCCGCTTCTTCAAGCTCCTCTATCATCTCATGGGGGATATCCTCATCCGTCATATTGTTCTTGATCTTCTCAATCACCTCATCCTTGAGCTTGATATTAAGCACCTTATGTTTTGAGGTGAAGACCGCCTCCACACCAGGCTTCTCAACGACAGTGATGTTTTTCTTACCCATTGTACAACCCGTACTGCTCTGGATACCGTCTATTACACATGAGTCGGGGGGTTTCCAGTTTAGCCTGACCTCGCATTTGAGATCAAACCATCCTTTACAGTCCAGCATCTCAAGGGCAGTCAACCCCATCCGCAGTCCAAGGGTCATGAATGGACCATCATGACCGTGAAACTCTATGGCTCTGGCTTCAAGGGATTCATCTAATGTTCTCTGTTTGGGTTCCTCTACAAAGTTCACATATTTCACCAGTATTACGATCCGTGATAATCGTAATACCCGTTATTTATGGTTTACTGCATGAGTTTAGTGGCATTACTAAGGCACAAACAAGACAAATGCGAGCCCAGTATCTATTTTTTATATCTCCAAACCCTTGCTATCAGGGATTATTATGAGTAGAAGCTATCTAGACCTGAGCAAGGACGAGAAAGAACACGCATGTGCGCTCCACCGGGAGAGTATCGTAATCGACAGCAGCATAGTATCAGTCATCGACTATGTTGCCGAGAATATGTGGCTCAACGATGTGCTGAAAGGTGGATTAACCGCTAGCAACCTAACAGTCGGCATGCAGAGAAGATTCGCCGAGGCGCTCGCAGAGATTATCGAACATAATCACTGGGCCAAAAGAAACGAGGACAAGGTACTGGTGGTTAAGAAGGCAAGCGACATAGAACGAGCCAAGAAAGAGGGAAAACACGGCATAATGTATGGGCCCCAAGACAGCATGTTCCTGGAACGCAATGTTGACTTCCTTGACGTAGCCTATGATCATGGGTTGAGGGCGATGCAACTCACATATAACTGGAAAAACGAGGTAGGAGACGGGTGCCGCGAGAAAAGAGACAGCGGACTAAGCTGGTTCGGAGAAGCAGTAGTTGAGCGCATGAATAAACTCGGAATACTCATAGACCTAAGCCACACAGGGGACCAGACATGCTGGGACGCCATCGAGCAGAGCAAGACACCAGTAAGCTTCACACACATCATACCCAGACGCAGCGCCCCAGAACAACCGGGCGGATACGCCGAGTGGGCAAACAGATCAACAAGCCTATGGGGAAGCTTCGTAGCCTATAGCAAACAACGCGGCAAACCAGACGAGATGATGCAGGCGTGCGCCGAGAAAGGTGGGGTAATAGGGGTAACACCATTCTTCGCCAAAAAGGCGGGCAAGAGCACGCTAACGGACGACTTGATGGATCAGCTGGATGAAACAGTTGATATCGTTGGCATAGATCATACAGGATTCGGTAGCGACTTGGAGTTTCCCAATACTGTGACCCGGGCAGCATTCATCTACAAGAACCCCCAGAGGATTGATGTTGACTATTATACGCCCTTCGATAAGGCGTGGGGGTATGGTTTCATGGAGCATATGCCCAACTTCACCATGGGGCTCATCGCAAGAGGTTACAGTGATCAGGAGATCAAAAAGATTCTCGGGTTAAACTTCCTCAAGCTCTACAAACGAGTATGGGGAGCCTAACACCCGTCCCTTTTTTCATGTTCGTCACGGTTACAGTTTTTTTGGGTTCACAATCAATCCTTCAACTTGTAGTATTGACTATCAGTTGAGATGGTGAATCCCTCAATTGCGTCCCAGTTAATCTAGGAGGAAACCGAGGAGATTGGACTCTGGGTTATTGTTTATGATTTTCGGGGATTCAAGCCAAACCCAAATTTCTGGGCCAACCTCAGAAGGATAAGCAGCTCCTATGGTGGCTACCTCATACAATACAGCGTCTACCAAGCAGAGAATAAATCAGAAGCAGAGGCAGTAAGCAGCCTAGTGAGACACTATGGAGGAGAAGCAAAGGCGTTCGAATGCAAAGAACCAACCTATAGCTAATACTACAAGTTGGAAAAATGGGATTAGCCATGTTCAACCTATAGTCAATAC
>CAZZFH010000190.1:0-5079 GCA_964653295.1 uncultured Candidatus Bathyarchaeia archaeon
GCTGGTGTAGTTGAGTCCTGTCCTGCGGCTTATCTCGCTGATGTTGAGTTCTCCGCTCTCGGTGAGTACCTCAAGTACCCTTACCCTGCCCTTGCTTCCCAGTATCTCTTCTGCTCTTCTGTCTCTATTATATAGACTCATAGTAGTTCCATCACCTTTCCTTGTAGTGTTTTTGCGGGTATCTTGTCCAGCCTGATTAGCTGGGTCCTGCCCTGGCTTGAGGAATGCATCTCCATGCTCACAAAGTCCAAGTCATCCAGCTTCTTGAGATACTTCCAGAACTGGGTATGTCCCCGAGTCTTCTCGCCGTACTCCTCACAGACAAGGTGATAGCTTTTCTCTATCTCGCCTGTTGTTGCCTCTGGGGCTGTGTTTGATACGAAGAAACGTGCTATGCTGAGGAGTGCTAGTTTCTCGTGTTGGCTTAGGTGCTTGATCTCGTCTGGTACGATTACATCGAAGATGCCTACGGCTATTTTTCTCACATGCTCTGGTTTGACCTGTCTCGATGAATCATTGTCGGCTTCGTTACCTGCTCCATGTAGGAGGCTGATGGCGTATCTTGCGTCACCATTCTCTTTCTCAGCTACCTCGCTGATGAAGTCGATGATCTCCAGGGGCACGGCGTCTTTTCTGAAGGCTCGCTCCATCCTATACACGAGTATGTCTGCTAGCTGGTACTTGTTGTAGTCGGACATTCGTATGATGTTCTGCTGGAGGCTGCTGAGGGTGCTCCTATCGAGTTTCCTGAATGCCCCTGCGTCCTTGCTGATGCATAGCAGGTTTAGCCGTCTCGGCTCGTCTGGTGTGGTCTCGTGGAACCTCGTGAGGTAGTATAATGCATCGCTTCCCTCGTTTTCTATGAGGGCGTCTACCTCGTCTAGCACCAAGAGTATCTGGGTTTCTTCTTCGTCCAGTATCTGGCGTAGAATATCCAATAACTCGTTGGCAGAGTATCCTCGCTCTGGAAAGTCGGGTCTGATGCGGGTGACTACTTGGCTGAGGACCATGAAGAGGCTTCCCCGGCGTTGTCTACAGTTTATGTGAATATAATGGAATTTGAGTCTTCTTCGTTTTGCTTTTTCCTTTAGCTCTCTGCCGTATGCGTTGGCGAGTACTGTTTTTCCGCTTCCCACGTTTCCAATGATTACTGCTTTTTGACTCATCTCGTATGGGGCTGTTAGGATGTTGTCGAACAGTGATCTGAGGCGTTGTAGCTCGGTGTCTCTGTGGAATAGTTTGTCTGGGATGTGGTGTATCTCGAGGATCGCTTCGTCTATGAATACTGATTGATGGTTCAACCTAAGCCCCATTCAGTGGAGTACTGATTGGTAATTTATGCATTTCGTAGGTTCTAACATATATAAAGTGGGGGGATGAGTGAAAGTGATCAGGGGTTTTCATCCAGAACCCTGAACAACTCATCCTGTGATACGTCCTCAACAACAGACTCAGAACCATCTACCCCAACAACAACCCTAGCACCGGAGGTAATCTCCCCAATAACATTGGCGGGAATACTGATAGATGCGAGACTCCTTACCAATTCACTGCTCTTATCGGGATCAACGACAATCAACAAGCTACCGGAGCTCAGCAACCTCAATGGATCTACACCAAGGGCACCGCATATTTGCCGGGTTTCCTCATGAATCAATAACTCGTTCTCATAAATCTTGAATCCATTACCTGATGCCTCAGATATCTCCAGTAATCCATTGAGTACCCCGCCCTCAGTTGGGGTATGCATTGAGTGAACTCCTCCTACCTCGATAGCCATCTTTGCCTCTGAGACGACGCTGATCATATCAAGCAGTTTCACAGCGTTGGATAATATCTCCTCAGATACCTTACCCAGTAGTTTTTCTCTTAGATCAGCAGCCAGTATCCCGGTCCCCTCAATACCTACACCCTTCGTGAGCACAATATGGTCACCAATCTTAGCGCCTCCGGTAACCACATAGTCTTCCTTTCTTGCTTCCCCGAGCATAAACCCAGACACGATGGGTCTCCCAAGGTTGGGGGCTACCTCGGTATGTCCCCCAACGATACAGATGCCTAACGCGCTGCATGCCTCATGCTGTTCTTTCATAATAGTCTCTAGGAGGGATTCATCTGATCCTTCAGGCAGCAGTACGATGCTCATATACCATATTGGGTCTGCGCCCCTTGCAGCCACATCATTTGCATTGATGTGCACTGCGAGCCAACCGATCTTTTCTTCTGCCCCAGTTATTGGGTTGGCTTTAGCGATCAACACCTTATCACCGAGATCGATGACCGCTGCATCCTCACCAATCAATGGACCCTTGATGAGACGCTCATTTGGCACCCCAAGACAAGTGAATACGTATTTTTCTAGCAGTTCTTTGGGTATCTTGCCAGTTGGGAGCTTCCTCTGAGACATATCGCTCTTGATATTGGAGTATCTGGATTTAGCTTAAACGGTATCCATGGTACAGGTTACACCCATCACACTGGAGTGATACTCAAGTTCCTTGAACCCTGCCTGTCTCAAACGCGTAATAATCCCTTTCTGAAGATTCACTCCTCTATATCTCGATCTAGGTTCACCGGTATAATGAAACAGTCTACCACCAGGTTTGATTACTCGGGCTAGTTTTTGGTAGAACTTCTGACCATAGAGATGCCCAGCGCTACCATGCCTTGGAGGATCATGAATAACATAATCAAAATGATGCGTTGGAAGGGCATCGATAACGTAGAAGCTATCCCCGATTAGTTTGAGTATGCTTTCTTCACTGAATAATTGCTTAGACCACGGGTTAAGCTGAGCAATACGTACCACATTTGGCTCATATTCTAGGGAGATAACATACTCTGCTCCATGTTCATGAGCCTGAATAGCTGTATACCCGAGCCCCATGCATGTATCAAGCACTTTTCCATGCCTCAAACCCAAAATATCGATTTTTTCCAACGTATCACGCTCAGGCGTAGTGTCTTTTGTACGGTGCATCCTTATCCCATCGATTTCTAGTGTGGGTGCGCCGCTGGTTTTGGCTAGTTTATAAAAATGTTTGCCATTTATTGCAACCATATAGACGGTGTTATTGTCTACGAAGTAGACGCTGCGTTGGTCTTGCGCTATTTTTTCCAGCTCACCTTTATCGATAGTTTCTATATTATTAAGTAATATTTTCGTATTTGTCTGTTTTATTGTTGTTTCCGATAAACCCAGATCAAGGGATACTCGGTTTTTTCCATCTAGAAGGCTTTTCGCTGTCTCTGCCGTGAGCATGGGGGGAGTCTTTTGGGTCATCTTAGGGGCTGTTCCAGTATTTTTGTTATATTAAATCGTTATCAGTGCTTTAAATTAATCACCAGTCCATACTCTAGATCTATTTTTTCATTATTTCTAAACCTATTTTTTGCCACATTTCTATGAGACAATAAACACACCCCAAATAATGTATAAAAACGTAAATTACATCCATGTAAATAATACAAGTTTAACACTTTATAGCAATTTAAAAAGTGGTTTTAGCAATGCTTATATGCGATTTTTTCAGGTTCACCTACGAATACCTATGGCGTCTGATGATAAACAGAACGGCTTCAAACTGATGGTCAAGGAGGTAATCGACCAGATTCTCCCCAGCGCAGAGGTCGAACTAACGGACATCAAGGAAGAAATTTGGCAAGACCTCTCAGCCCTCTACTACAAGTATGAGGACGAGGACCAGAAACGGGCCTTCCGAGAAGTAATGTGTGATATTTCGGATAGAATCCAAGAAGGCAAATGGGATTCTGTCTACAAGAAGCTTTATCGTGTAGAGCAGAAAGACAAAGTCTTCTAATCCTTTGAATTATCGTTTTATATATTTTTACTTTTATTAAGACTTAAATTTAAAAAGGATTGTAGTTTCATTGGTAAGACTCGTTTATTCATTGCGTTTCCCGACGTAATAACGAGTCTTACCACCGGTGGACTTGTAAAATGCTTCAATATGGATAGATTAAATGAGTGTAACCTATCTGATTTCACGGATAGAGGGCCAAATGGGTTACTGAATATAGGTCTCGTTCCATGGCGGGATATAGTACTCGAAATATATCATCTTACCATATGGGGTATCCTCGTATCCAGCAGCAGAGACATTTAGTAATGTTGCCTTTGCCACCACACTCAGGATCTCTGTTGGATCAGCGTTTTTCGCCTCGCCTACGAGCACCTTGAGTGTGTTTCCCTCCATCCTTATTCCCATGACCTCAACGAGTTTATCCAATCGTTCGATAAAATCAGAAACATACTCGCCTTCAAAGGTTAGATTTGATCCAACTTGCTTGAGCCGTTGAAGAGTGGTTTTAACTTCGTCATTCAATGTGAGTTTTGAGGCGTTTGGCGGGTTTTAACCTTTACCTATTGGTTCTTCCGTTTATGCAGGTTTACTAGAGTCGCTGTTGAGACTACGGCTAGCACCCAACTTATCATATTGATTAGGTACCAGAAGTCCCTGATCCACCACTTGTTCACAGTCCAAATATAGAAGGGGAAATCAAAACGATCCCCAGGCAGAGCAACCGCTATCTCGATCTGCCAAAGAGAGCCTACAAGTAGCCCTGTGGCTAGAATCAATCCAAGTAATGGAATCATGAGTTTCCTCAGGGCTGGTTGCTGGTCAATAAGCTCCATTTCACTGTAGCCAGTTGACCATAGTTAATAAACAGTTACTTTGGGGTTATCTACGGTTAATGATAAAATAGAGGAGGTTAGATGCCGCAGAGTCGCATCAAGTTCTCTGTTGTGACTTTGCCCACCTCTTCCATCGAGAGACCTTTGAGATCAGCTATCTGTTTACAAACAGTTTTGACCCCTTCTGGTTTGCTAGAGTCTGTTTCTGTTAATAGGTATTCGAGGGGGGTATGCTCAATCGCCTTTATGTAGAAGGGATCAGCGTTTTGTATAGTTCTCAACCCAACAGATAGAAATATCCCGTTATCAATGCATCTTCTGGCATAATCGATATCCTTGGAGAACCCATGTATAGCGATCCCTGTATTGGTGTTACCTGACTTGACCAATATATCGAGTATCTCCATCTTGGGGGCGCGGTC
>CAZZFH010000191.1:0-5061 GCA_964653295.1 uncultured Candidatus Bathyarchaeia archaeon
AAACCGATAGCCCGAACACGATCCGCTCCACCTCCCGGTGCAGCATCCTCATCAGTTAACATTAACTCATGAATCTCATACCGCTTCACTGTGCGACTCTTGGTCTCGATGAGCTTGAGTCCCTTGTCCTCAAACGCAATATGGAGCAGAGCTACTGTCTCGCCTTCCACTGGACGACGGTCACCGTAGACGCTTGGGGTTATTCGCCTGAAATCATATGGGGCTGACATGGTTACTCAGTTACCGTGATCCCTATTCTTTTCTCCGCTTCCTTGCTGTCAATGTCCATGTACCAGTATATGCTCTCTCTGTTTGGGTTGGTTGTGGCGCTAATGGCGTTTCCCTTTGTATCAATTGCTATGCAGTTCATACCCCCATAGCTCTTGAGTTCATGAATATCCTTCATTGCTCTGAAGGCTGCCTCCTTGACGCTTAACCCATCCTCCATATAGTGGATTATGGTTCTAGCTGTGCTGTTTCGTATCGCCAACTCGCCTCGTCCCGTGCAAGCAGCAGCCCCATACCTATTATCACAGTAATTTCCAGCCCCAATTATCGGGCTATCCCCAAGTCTACCCGGGAACTTTAGTGCAGTCCCACTCGTACTGACTGCACTGGCAATATCCCTGTTCTCATCCATCGCCATTATATTGACTGTTCCATGATGGTCATCAGCGAGCTTATCATACCATTCCCTCAGGTTCTGGCTTTTCGCATAGTTAACCACCCATTGCTGACTCTCATCTATCTCATCATGATCAAATGCATCTCGAACAAAAGTATCGTAGACCTTTCTACTCAAATCCGTGTTGAGGTCCCCTTTCTCGCAGCCCATAACCCTAGCGAATAACTCGGCTCCCTCTCCCACCAGCATAACGTGAGGAGCATGATCAAGCACCTTTCTAGCTACACTTATGGGGTGTATGAACCCCTTCAAGGCACCTACTGTCCCAGCAGCCATGGTTTTCCCACACATGATGCTGGCATCCATCTCCTGCACACCCAGTATGTTTGGTATACCCGCCAAACCTACAGATGTATCATTTGGGTTCATCTCAACAAGCCTAGTGGCTTCCTCAATCGCATCGAGGGCTGAGCCTCCCTCTTTGAGTATTTTAACTCCGCCGTAGAGAAATTCCCCGGCGTTTCTAGTACCAATAATGAATGGTTTTACCATTATTACTCAGAGAAAACACGCGCTTCTCTTACTTAAAATCATCCCGCACTATTTTCAGAATAAATTAACACAAATAACATCTTATTTAAGCATGAAATATCCTATCCCTGAAATAAAATGAGTGGATTACCCCCGGGAGAACAGGTAATAAAGGACACTGGCATGTTCCCAGTGACATGGACAAAAGGAACCTTTAGCAACGTAAACGGCAAGCTTATCCTCACAAACAAGAGGCTAATCTTCACAGCAGGAAGGTTTCAGGACATCATTTCAGCTGTAAGAAGCGCCCATAAAGACAGGGCAGAGATACCGCTGAACACGATCGTTAGTGTCGATAAGGGCTTCATGGCAACCATCAACATCATGGCTGGTGGCCAGAAGTATACCTTCAAGGGAATGCGGGACGCAGGAGGATGGGTCCAAGCCATCAATAGCTCAAGAATGATGTCTGGCACTGTAAGCTATGGCGCAGCTCCCCCTCAACAAAACTTCGCTCCTCCGCCACCCCCTCCAGCATCTGGAAACAAGTTCTGCAGTAACTGTGGGGCTCCTGTAGCTGCGGGAAACGCTTTCTGCGGTAAATGTGGTGCAAGAGTACAGTAGTGAGTAATGTGTCTGAGGATATCAAATTCCCTCACGCAGTAGTAGTGAATAGGAACCTAATCGCAATGCTCCTTGATTCCCTGGTTGAAGAAGGTGTAATCTCGGCTGAGGTAAGTGAACGTATCATAGAGCAAGCCCTAGGTATTGAGCCACAGCCCGATTCACTGAATATATCAACTGGTGAAGCCTTTGTCAGGGATATATTCAAACAAGGAGACCAGTTAGGGCTAACCCCAAAGGAGGCAATGGCGCCAGCTAATCCTGTTTGCGATAACTGCGGGGCAATTGTGACACCTGATCAAAAGTTTTGCACCAGCTGCGGTCACAAACTATTCTAGTCTTCAATGAATTTTTTAACTCCATTTTCTACTATCCTATCATACAAACCCGGTGTATTACATGCCTGCTAATCTTCCCCCTGAGGCCAAGCACAAGTGGAACGAGATAACATTAACAAAGAACCTAGAGAATCGCCTCCAGTTAATGGGGGAGTTTCTCAGCCTCGTCCCCAAGCACAAGGGAACCGAGAAGATGTGCAGTCAAGTCAAGCGGCAGATGGCTCAACTGAGGGAAGAGATAGATAAAAAGAAGCAACAAGCCAAGAAGACTGGAAGCGGTGGACCCAGTTATTATGTTCCCAAGGCTGGTGCTGCACAGATGGCAGTTATAGGACCAGCGAACGCCGGTAGGAGCAGCTTTTTGAAGGCTGTTACCAATAGCCAAGTACAGGTAACCTCTTGGCCATTTGGCACAATGAGGCCAACTCCGGGCATGCTTCCCTTTGAGGATATACAGTTCCAGTTAGTCGAGATACCGCCTATAGTTCCGGGAAGTAGTGAGGGCAAGGTCGAGGGATTCATGAATCTCTCCTGTGTCCGTAACGCGGATGGGGTTATCGTTGTGGTGGATATGACTGATGACCCGGCTGGTAACCTATTGATGGTCTTGGAGGAGTTGGAGAGTGCCCGGATTTTAATACAGCCTCCCACTGGCTCTGTTGAGATTGAGAAGAGGGGGCATGGTAGGGATATCCAGTTCATCTGGGAGGGGGAACTCGTTGATTGCTCAGAGGATGAGGTTATCGAGCTACTTGCAGGTTACAAGATCAGGTCGGCTCTTGTGAGAGTCACTGGAAGGGTAAATCTAGATATAATGGAGGATGCTATCTTCGGCAACGCTGTCTACCGACCATCCTTTGTGCTGGCGAACAAGATCGATCTAAACACCGATCCCGGTATGCTTGAGCAACTATGTCAGGCAGCTGGACCAATCGAGGTTCTCCCAGTCTCAATGGAAAAGACACAGGATTTAGCCCCCAAGATAGGTGACAAGATCTTCGAATTACTAGAGATCACCCGCGTATATACCAAGGAGCCTGGGAAAGAACCTGCAAAAGACCCCATTGTGTGCAAACCCGGTACCACAGTAGGTGATCTTGCCAGAACAATTCACAACGATTTCTATAATCGATTCAAATACGCCCGAATCTGGGGGCCAGCAGCCAAGTTCGATAACGAAAAGGTAGGTCTTGACCGCGTATTATTGGACGGGACCGTTATCCAGCTTTACACTTAGGGAAAAAACGCTAAATCCTCAACATCGTATGTTTCCACGTGTTGTACCGTGGAGAAAGTTGAATTAATCTATCTATCCCAGGAAGAAATTCTAGATCTAAACATACCCATGAAAAAGATAATCGAACTCGTAGCGCAGGGTCTATTTGAGCACGGGCATAAGAGAGTGGAAAACCCTCCCAAGCCCGGGATTCACAGCAAGTCTGATGCGTTTATTCACGCTATGCCCGCGTACTATGAGTCTCTGGGCATAGGAGGCTTGAAGTGGGTCAGTGGATATCCAAGCAACAGGGCTCTAGGGCTTCCCCAGATCGCAGGACTAATGATCGTTAATGATATGGAAACAGGTATGCCCCTCGCTGTCATGGATTGTAGATGGATCACAGCTGTTAGGACCGCCGCTGTTTCAGCGATTACAGCGAAGTACTGCGCAAGAGAAGGCGCATCTTCACTAGGGGTTGTAGGCTGTGGTGTTCAAGGAAGGATGAACTTGGTTGCTTTCAAAGAGGTAATCCCAGAACTCAACGAGATAAGCGTATTCGACATAAGCAAAGAAGCCATGAAACGATACAAACAGGACTTCGAGAAAGCGCTAGGCATCAATATTGAGATCTCAGACAATGTTCGAGCTGCGGTTGATGAAAAAGACATGATATTGACTGCCACCCAGCGACTACCGGAACCACTGATACGCAATGAATGGTTCAAACCCGGATGTCTAGGTTTTGGCTTGGAGGCAAGCAGGGCATGGTATGGTGATGCAATCCTTGAAGCTGATAAATTCATCACTGATAGCTGGGACCAAACCGTCTACTTCTATGAACACGGGGCTTTCCCTGATGGATTGCCTAAGCTTCATGCTGAACTCGGGGAAGTAGTAGCAGGTGTCAAATCCGGGAGAGAGACCCAAGAGGAACGTATCCTTGCGATAAATATCGGTTTGGCTCTTGAGGATGTTATTGTGGCCGACCACATCTATAAGGTAGCCGAGAAGGGCGCGTATAAGAAACTCACACTAATGGAGAGCGATTTTTAGCATCTTTCCATGTAATAATTTAAATTAGTAACACACCTCAATCCACTAGGCGATGCTTATTACAGACAGAATTTCTTCAGGAGTAGATGGTCTTGACAACATGCTATTGGGTGGTTACCCTGAGAAAAGCATAGTAATGGTCAGTGGAGGACCCGGTTCAGGCAAGACAATCAAGAGCCTACAGTACACATATGCCGCAGTTCAGCGAGGAGAACCAGTTGTCTATATCAACCTTGAGGAACCTTGGGCAAATAAGAAAAGATACTGCAAAAACTTTGGATGGGACCTTGATGTAGCTGAAAAAAACGAATTGATTTGCGCTCTTGATTTCCAGTTACACTCTACTATCGATGGAGTTGTAGAACCACGTAGTAGAAAGACAGGATTAAATGAACTCAGCCTAGACCACGAGATCACTGAAGCTGTGAATAGGATAAAGGCTAAACACATTGTACTAGATCCATTGAACAGTGTAATGATAAATGCTCGCGGAGCCGCAGAGATACGGTACCTCGTGCATAAAATCTTCGAGACTATTCGAGACCTTGATTGCTCTGCATTAATCACATATGAGGGTGTATTTGATGTAGATAATTTCTACTCGGAGATGTTCCTCAGCGATGGAGTCATAACGCTAAGCAAGGACCTTCAAGAGTTCCAGACTATCAAAA
>CAZZFH010000192.1:0-5056 GCA_964653295.1 uncultured Candidatus Bathyarchaeia archaeon
ATGAAATGTCTGTATTGGAAGAGCAGGCATTTTGTCTTTTACTGCATCACTCATAACCTGTATCGCATCAGGTTTGTTCAACTTCCTGAGCATGGCGGCGAACTCAGCCATAATAGCTAAACTATCCCCTAGCAAACAGCGAGGATTAGGCTTTGCACTCTACTTCCTCCCGGGAAGTGTGATGGGCGCCATAGCGCCGTTAATCGCGGCTTTCATCGCAGATACTTTCGGCATGTACAATGTGTTCATGGCTTGTATCGGAGTCTACTTCCTAGCCGTCGCGGTACTCCAATTCGGAGTAAAAATCGAATAAGCCCAAATCTAATCCCCCATAGGGGCTTTATGTTTTAGATTAGATGAGGCCAGAGCAGGTAAGCCATTATTATTGTCAATATTGCGCCAGAGATATCCAGCAGTATGCCGGCTTTGATCATCTCAGGCATCGTGACCTTGCCTGTGCTATACGCGATAGCGTTGGGTGGTGTCCCTACTGGTAGCATAAAGTCTAGGCTTGTGCTGATGCCTACTGCAACTGCGAGGATTACAGGACTGTAGCCGATCCTCTGGCCAAGTCCGATAGCGATTGGCAAGAATATTCCTGCGCTTGCGGTGTTACTGGCAATAATACTTATGCCGAGACCGGAAACCACAACGATTACTATAGCGATCAATGGTGAGCCCCCAGCTGTAAGGGTCATCAACCAGTCGCTAATCACATTAACGAGTCCAGTAACTTCCAATGCGGCTCCAAGACTCAAGCCACCGCCAATCAATAGCAGTGTCGACCATTTCCCGTTACGTATGTCTTGGTCCTCGATTAAATCAGTGAAGTATAGCACAATCAGTATTATGGCAGCCACCATACTGCTGCTGTATCCGTGACCGCTCCATCCAATTAGATTCGCAACGGGATCAGGCAGTGTACTAGTCAACCAGGCTAATACGGCGAAAACGAAAACCGCTAACGTATTCCGTTGCTTACTGGATAGTTTTCCAGTAGGGCGCTCTATGTGTGGTATCTCTTTTACATCTGTTGGGAATATCATGAATAGTACCACCCAGATTACGAGGATCTGGACCAACGCGATGGGCAGTCCATACACCATCCAGCCGAGGAAGCTAATATCATATCCAATGGTGGTCTTTAGGCTCGCGGCAGCCATCGCGCATGTCGTGGTTCCAACTAGTGTACTCAATCCACCAGCTGTTGCGCTATAAGCTATGGCAAGGACCATTATCTTGCTGAAGTTTTCCTTCTTGTCCTTCACTTGATCCGTGATTTTCAACGCCATGGTGATGAGAAGGGCTGTTGCTGCGCTATTGCTTATCCACATGCTGAGGAAACCAGTTGCGAGCATCACTGCCAAGACGATACTCTTGGCTCCATCTTTAACCCTTGATAAGATGAGATATGCAAAATATTCGTCGAGATCATATTTCTCCACCGCGACAGCCAGCATAAATCCACCGAGAAGCAGCATTACTGTGGTGTCGAAGAAGGGTATGAGGGCGTTCTTGAAGCTCTGGATGCCAAGCATTGCCTGAAGCAGCGGAATCAATATTGCGGTTGCAGCAAGAGGCACTGCCTCAGAGACCCATAACCCAGAAGCATACACAAGCACAATCAGGGCATAGCGCTGCTCAACAGTAAGAAAACTGGATGTCTGTGTATAAGCTATAAAGGCAAGTACTGTTACTGCGAGAAGTACAATGATTCGTTTTTTGTCCATCAGAGTCACAGCTGCTTGAATGAGATGATATCTAAATTCTCCTCATCTACTAGCTCATCTAGTAGATTCTTCAGCATGAACTTGTTCTCTAGATCTACCATCGTATACATGACAGCAAGGCTAGGATAATGCTTCTCACTCGCAACAAGGAACGGGGGCACAGCGACACTCGTAGTGAAATCAACCATGAATTTCTGTTCCTTTAATTTAGAAGCAAATTTCTTCAGGACATTATTGTCGATGATATCTCCCCTAATGATAATCTCGACAGTTATGGGTTTGGCCAAACGTATTCACCGATTTGGGAATCCTGAATGTTAACATATACCAGATAAAAACTATTGCGCTTTTTCCCCGAGAAACCCCCCGTCTTTCATATAGTTACTACTATAAACTCGCATGAGTAGGTTTTAGCATGAGCTTGGTAAAGCTTCCTAGAATGAGTTCCGAGGAGGTTGAGGCGCTTCTCAATAAGCAGTTTATGTGCCGTATAGCTTTCAACGGTGGGGATTACCCGTACCTTGCTCCGTTCCGATATGTTAGGATCGCTGATGTGCTTTATTTCCATTTCACTGATTATGGGAAAAAGATGAGGCTTATCGCGCAGGATGACCGCGCTTGTGTCCAGATAGAGAGCTATACGCCTGATCTTAGTGAGTATAATTTTGTCTCATTAAGGGGGCGGCTTGTAAAGGTTGAAGACCCGGATGAGGTTGAGCGGGCGGTGAGGCTTTTCGCTGAGACTGGCAAGGATAGTATTTCCCCAAAGTTCTTGGCTGCTCATGGGTTTGATCCCGGTGCTGGCTGGGATATCTTCAAGGGCGACTTGGTTATAATAAAACTCGTTGATATAGTAGAGAAAGTGGGTTTGAAATCCCCAGATTAGAAATCAGCGTGATAAAGAATCTTGCCATTAACTAGGGTCATGTAGCATTTAGCGTCCCGTATCTCCTCAATCGGAACCTTAGTGAGATCACCATCGAAGACAGCGATATCCCCGAGCTTGCCAACTTCAAGGCTGCCTATCTTCTCCTCATGGAACCCAACATACGCTGAGTGCAATGTATAGCACATGATAGCTTCTTCCAGTGTTATCCTGTGTTCCTTTATTGGGTGATTCACTGCGCTCCAGATACCATAGATTGGGTTGAAAGGCATACCATCACTCCCAAAGGCTACCTTGATTCCCTCATCAAGCATCTCCCTGTACTGGTTGCTAAGCCTCTCCCTTCTATTTCCCAGTCTCTGGTTATACATGCTTCCCGGACCACTCCATTCACCGATAAAGTTGGGCTGCATATCGGGAATCACTCCCAGCTGCCTTATGCGCTCAATCTGTTGGGCGCTGGTTATTTCACAATGCTCAATCCTGTGGCGATGGTTTTTCTTAGGGTTTCTCCTTAATGCTTCCTGTATCGAGTCCAATACTTTTTCGACAGCAAGATCCCCGATAGCATGAGTAGCAACTTGAAGATTAGCCTCATGTGCACGTACAATTTTCTCGGTGAGTACCTCTGGTTTTATCAATAAAAGTCCTGATGTGCTTGGCTCATCCTCGTAAGGCTCGAATAATGCTGCTGTTCTCGCACCTAGACTGCCATCCATGAGTAGCTTTACAGGTCCCAGTTGAACCATGTCATCTCCAATCCCGGTCTGGACCCCCAGCTTGATTGCGGCTTCCTCTGCGTCACCCCGCACCATGATATATGCTCTTACCTTGAGTTTTCCTTTTTTCTCTGCCTGTTGATATGCGCTGATATCTCTATTGGTGAGCCCTGCATCGTGGACCCCAGTGCAACCAAGGCTTAATGCATGGTCACTAGCCAATCTGAGCCCCTCTACCATAGCCTCAACGCTAGTGGGTGGGATCGATGCCTCAACAAGATACCTACAGTCCCTTAGGATTCCAGTATTCTCGCCATCATCATCCTTGTCAACGTGCCCCCCCTCTGTATCTTGGGTTTCACGGGTTATTCCAGCGGTCTCCATTGCCTTGGTGTTGAGGCTTACAAGGTGACCACAGACCCTGCTAAGCATAACTGGGTTATCTGGGGCTATAGGGTCCAAGTCCTCCTTTGTGAGGTACCTGTTCTCGGGCCATTTTGCCTCGTCCCAGCCTTGTCCTATTACCCATTCTCCGGGTTTTGCCTCTGCGACGCGTTTCTTTACTCGCTTCAATGCTTCGTAGATTGAGTTGGTGTCATTGAGAGGAACCTTGGATTTCATGGCTACCCCCATCCAGAGGAAGTGGCAGTGGCTATCGATCAAACCCGGCATTATTGTTTTACCGGTGATATCATAGACCTCGGCGCCCGCCGGTATCTCTACCTCGTCGCGCTTGCCCACTTCCACGATGTATTCGTCTCTAAGAATTACTATACTGTCTTTGATCGGAGGGGCACCTGTTCCATCAATGAGGGTGCCTCCTATCAGTACCCTCGGGCAAGTTTCTAGGCTCATTATGAACATCAGGAAGATTCAGATGTAATATATAAACTTATCATTATTCCGTAGTTTCGCTGCGGTTTCACCCGTCTAATGCCTTTATGAATACTTTATTCGTAATATAATAATATGTTTTCCAGAGTTTATTATTTGTTCGCTGGGGAAACCATAATTTTCACACCTTTATTCTGCGGTTTCCATTCAGGGTTCTTGGATTAGGTTTATTTATTGGGTGCTGATATTGGTGGGTGGGCTCGTAGTCTAGCCAGGATATGATTCGGGTTTGCGGAACCTGAGATCGTGGGTTCGAATCCCACCGAGCCCGCTTCCCAACCATTATAGTCAAGTTATAAATAGCTTCTAAACTTCGTTCATCCTCATGATTAATGAGATCAAGCAAAAGATATTGATTGCCAGCAGGGTTCTATACGCCCCCAATGGGGTAACAAACGTACAGGAAGGTTTCTCTGGGCACGTATCCCATCGACTCCCCGATGGGACAAAATACATCGTAACTGGTCACACCCACGTGGTTGGACGATCCACATTGGACATTGGATACTCTGATTTAGTCACCGTAAACATGAAAACCGGAGAACAAGTCGATGGCACAATGCCTTTGCTTGGAGAAAATGTGATACACACCGGGGTCTACAGAGCCAGACCAGACGTAAACTGCGTCATCCATGTACATCCCTTCTGGTGTACTGTTCTCAGCCTCGTGGAGAACCAGATGCTGGGATTACCTGTCTTCTTCACAGGCAAGAGTCAGGTGGAGTCCGAAGAAGATGGGGACGCGCTCGGCAGGGCATTAGGAAGTGGTCATGGGGTTCTCATTCCTGGTCACGGCATCGTTGTGGCTGGCGAGACCCTTGAGCAGG
>CAZZFH010000193.1:0-5022 GCA_964653295.1 uncultured Candidatus Bathyarchaeia archaeon
CGGTGATGTTCGCGGTAAGGGACTCATGGTAGGCGTTGAGATCGTAAAGGACAAAGACTCCAAAAAGGTCGCACCCAAGGCTACTGAGGCGGTCATGATGGAGTGCTTCAGAAACGGTCTCGCCATTGTAAACTGTGGTGTGAATATTATCCGTTGGATGCCGCCGTTAACCATTACAAGAGATCTGATTGAGCCAAGCCTTGAGATATTCGAGAAGGCGCTTAGCAAGATAGAGGCTTCATAACCTCAAATTTTCTAATATTTTATTCTCGTTCTATGACTAGCTTTGTGAATGCCCCACTACTCAACTGGAGTAACCCATCAAAGGGCTCACGGACATTCATATACTCAAGCCTGACCTCTGCACCAGCAGTAAGGTCCATCGCGGCTTCAGCATGCTCTCTCCAGAGACTTACTCGCGCCTCACCTGTACCATCATCAATCCTGAAATTGGTGACTGTTGCTGGACCCCTGGATGTCTCGATATCCCTCTGCACAGGGTCATCCAGTAGCTGACCGCGAATAGTGACGTTTCTCTGTCCCTCGCGTAGGTCGATTATCTCGGTGACCTTGCGCTCGAACTCGGGTATCTCCATCTCAAAGTCCTCTGGATTGATATGTATCCGCCCATTACGCCCAACATTTAGATCGATACCACCATATCCAGACCGCGTGTAACCGTTCTCCACAACAATAATTGAGCCCTCAGTAATCTCCTTAGCCCTATCAGCATCATCATCCCAGAGACTCAAACGAACCGTACCAGTATCATCCTCAAGAAGAACACTAACAACCTTGCCCTCAGTGCCATCACGGCGAACAAACTCCCGTTCATCACTCACCTGGGTTGCCTGAGCCGCAACGTTGACGCTGCCCATGCTCTCTTTCAGGTCTCCTATCTTGGTCCAGTAGGGTACGGCTTCGATGGGTTTTACTCCCTTCTCTGTGACCTTGATGGCTGTATCCCAGCCAACGTGAACCTCTGGGTTTCCCATATTGCTTGTTCTTACGTTGCCGCTGATGACCTGTATCCTTGTGCCTGTTTCCAAGGCTCCATACTCGTCCACGTTATCATCCCACAAAACCAAGTTGATCCTTGCTCCACCTTCCTCAAGCACAAGCCTACTAACCTTACCCTCGCTACCATCCTGCCTCATGAAAGTTGAAGATGGGAAACTACTCATGACAACGCCTTGGAGGTTTACAGGTCCTTCCGAATGTACATCTGCTGGGGTCAGGAAGAAGCGCTCCAACGTGGGAAAGTCTTCCTCAACGGCATCCATGGGCTCCATGAATAGCTGCCCTCGGTTTCCGATGTTTATCTCGACATTACCTCGCCGGTCTCGGCTATACCCGTGAAGAATCCTGACAATCTTGCCCGGTTTGAGCTTAGATGCCTCGACGTGATCTGCCTTATCATCCCAAAAGACAACCACAACTGAGCCGGTCTTATCCCCGATAATCATACGCAATACCTTGCCCTTACGATTATTATCCCGGTCAAAGGTCCTGCTGGGGAAAACTTGTATAACACGACCCGTTAGGCTCACATCACTAAGCCCTGCAGTCAAGTCGCCGATCTTGAGTTTTGCCTCTATACGCTCTCCTGCACCATTTATGCCGAGGTTGCTTGCTACCAAGTGTGCTGCGGCTTCTTCTGTGAGTAGCCCCGCTGCTTTTGCTCTTTCCTGTTCGATGAGTTGCTTTACTGCTTCCTCTGTCAGGTTGGGTTTCAGGGCTAGTATTCGTTTGATAATGTCCTCTGTGGTCATGAGCGTCAGAATATTCTCTTGCTAGCAGAATAAAATTGCTTTGACTATTTTTTTGATTCTGTTTTACTCTCAGATGCGTATAGGTAGTAGAATGCTAGTGTGAAGGCGGTTACTGATAGGAGTATTATAGCTGTTTTCGCGAAGTCGAAGAGTACTGGGATAGTCATACGCTCATATGAGAAGAGGGGTTCCTATTTATGTTATGCTCTAATCAGCTACGCTGTACTCTTTCCATATATCTAGGAGAGGCGCATAGGCTTCGTCCTCTTCCTCGACCAGATCATAATGATTCAATGCCTCAGCTATCTTTTGGGCGAGCAAGTGGTAACAATACGCTTTCTCATGATCAAGTACCCTGAAGTAGAAGTCACTGCAACTGCAATACCCGGCATTACTGTAGATAAGATACTCCGCGTTTTGCCCAATGGCTATCCAAAGCGTTCTGTTACTGGGCTTGAACAAATATTTCTTGATACGGTTCTCAGTGACTAGCCTCCAAGCCTTATCGAACCTGTCACCAAAGGTGCTCCTTAGTCGCTGCCAGTTCTGACGAGATATCTCCTTTGATGAGCGGAGATCCCTGAGTATCTGCTCTAGTGAGAGATGCTCTTGCAGCGAAGCCATAATTGTGTATCAGTGTTCACTGTTTTAAGGCTCTTCAATATGCGAAACCGTGAAGACGGATCACGGTATATATTTCACCTACGCTTTAGAGATAGATAACCGAGGAGTTCCAATGATTAAGCTGCTAACCCCACACCCTGCGTTGATGGTAGAGTCAGGTGAGAGGGTGATGATGGTAGCAGATCTACACCTTGGATTGGAGTATGATTTGGCGAAACAGGGAATCAACATCCCATACCAGTGGAACAGGATACTGGAGGAGCTGATGTTTCTACTTGAGGAAAACAAACCAGACAGGCTCATATTATTGGGAGACGTAAAGCATGGAGTACCATCCACAAGCTTCCAAGAGAAAAGGGAGATACCGTTGTTCTTCGAGTCCTTGCTAGAGGTGGTTGAGAATATCGATATCAC
This sequence comes from uncultured Candidatus Bathyarchaeia archaeon, assembly GCA_964653295.1. Taxonomy (GTDB): domain Archaea; phylum Thermoproteota; class Bathyarchaeia; order TCS64; family TCS64; genus RBG-16-57-9. Next base: position 2,811 of record CAZZFH010000193.1, read on the forward strand.
AAGGGGAAACCATGACGCCAACATACAGAAATATCTGCCCGAAGAGGTGACACTCCATACATCCAAGGGCGTTATCTTTGGAGAGGAATTCAAAGTGGCTGCCATGCATGGACACGCATGGCCAAGACCAGAGATTATGACGGCGGACGCTGTTATTATGGCGCATAACCACCCAACCGTGATGCTGAGTACTCCAATTGGTATCAGGATTACACAGCCAGCTTGGATCAGGGGAACCATGGACCCCGAGACCCTCGCACGAGCATTCTTGGCACAAGATAATGTGAGGCTGGAGGAGGAAGAAGAGCCCATGAATGCTTTCTATGAGGAGTATGGGTTCGAGGAGGGCTCCCCTGAGCTGATAGTTATGCCCATGTTTAACGACTTGTTGGGCGGTCTTCCTGTTAACTCTGAGGCTCCCGAGAGCCTTCTTGGCCCATTGTTCCGTGGTGGCGTTGTTGATATGGATAAGTTTGATGCGTATCTGCTTGATGGGAGTTATCTGGGGAAGGTTGGGTTCCTCAGGAGGCGTTTGGAGGGTAGTGTGTAGTCAAACACTACATACAAGCGGTTATACCAAAAGAGAGCCTCAGAATTATTGTATCCCAGCAAGGGAAACGCCATTGAGCCCGAAAGGGCTTACTTCCCAACCTTATTCCACCAAAGAAATACATGCATGACATTTTGTGGTGAAAACGCCTGAAATAGGCATTCCTTTTCTAATTGAGGCTAAAAACTCGTGTTTTTTAGCTTTGTTAAGTATGTCTTTCAGGCTGGAATCCTTGATGTTTCCTAGGCTGATTTTAGTGGCTAATGGACCACAACAAGGATAAACTGCCCCATCTGGACCGATCCCAATGTCTCTCAGAGCCTCATTGCATTGTATCTCAGTCATAAGAGTGTACTCGTGATCCTTGATGGACTCTCCACGTCCAGCTGGCGTAACCGGGGTCTCCACCAGTAGTGCGTTAGGGTCTCGGACCTGAGACCCGCCTATTATTAGGATTTTCTCGTCCTGCAGTAGCTCTGGTATTTTTTCCGCGGTTATCCTGTTATTTTTCGATGTAGTGGTCATGATTACTATCTTTACGCCCAGTCTCTTGGCGGTCTCGTAGGCGTTCTTGACCTGGATTAATGGGATGTATTCTTGGTGGAAATCATCGATACTCAGGTTAAGTACATCCAAGCCTGAGCCCCATAACGGCATGAGTATGCTCTCAGCATTCTCAGGCGTCTCTGCCCAGAAACCATTAGATACGATCTCTGTTTTCATACCCCGATCATTGGCATGTGCAATAAGGGTTTCTAGCAAGCCTTGTTCTAGGAATGGCTCACCACCAGTGAAGCTTATCCATTCTGCTCCTAGGTCTGCTGCCATATCAATGGCTTTGATGCCCAAATCTATGCTCATAACCTCATCTCGATCAGGACCAGACTCAAAGAAACAGTGACGACACTCAGCATTACAGCGAAAGGTGAGAATGAGCCCGACTCGAAAAAGAGAGGTCATTCTAGCATAGCCAGAGTCTGTTCAATTAGCTTGTTGGCTTGATAGAAGCCTTCCTCGACCATGTTCCGCTGCCTGACTAGCTTGTTCTTCAATAGCTTGAACTCGTGGCTCTGATGTAACGTCATATTGGCAAGGTCTATTATCTCGGCTATCCTCGGGAAAGGCAACGCACCAAAGGTCTCCATGCTCATCTGCTCACTGGGACCAGAGTTACTATGGGCAACCGGGTTGATGTGCCTTGACACCCACATGAGGTTAGTGTTCAGTTGCTTTATCTCGTCCTCACTGAGGCTCTTACCCTTCCTCTCGATAGCGATTTCCAACTGTTTGCTCAGTTCAACGAATTCCTTTGCCCGATCAATAACAGGATAAATGTTGAAGTAGGCTCTAACCTTCTCGGATTTCTCCTGCATCTCAACGAGTATCTCATGGAGCCGTTCAGCGTACTTTGTGAAATTATATGGCAGTATGGGGCAGTTTACCATCCTCGTGACAAAGTTAAGCTCCGCCTTGACATCCATCTCCAAAACATCAATGCTACCATGATCCATAGTAGCAAAAGGTGTATGCCACCACCAACCCCCACCACTATAATTTACATGAGGGTCGTAGTCCTCTGGAGGCCTGCTAGTAGTAATGCTCACGTGAGGCATGCCTGTACCCCAGAAGCTACCATCCCCAGCACGGGTAGCCCAGCGGAAA
>CAZZFH010000194.1:0-5020 GCA_964653295.1 uncultured Candidatus Bathyarchaeia archaeon
AAATTAGTTAGAGAAGGTGATTATACAAATAGATCTAAATTAATTAGAGTTGAATTATAAATTGGATAAACGTGCAATAGAACTGATGAAAAAAATGATGGACGCATTCGGTCCATCAGGATTTGAGAGAGAAATAAACAATCTCGTCAAAAAAGAGGTAGAATCCTATACAGACGAGATATTGTCAGATAAACTGGGAACAGTCGCATTCACTTTGGAGGGAGATGGGCCAAAGGTCCTCTTGGCTGGTCATACCGATGAGGTGGGCTTCATTGTTTCATCCATTACTGATAATGGGTATCTTACATTCAACCAGCTGGGAGGTTGGTGGGATCAAGTCCTACTCGCTCAGAAAGTTGTGATAAGGGGAAAGAAAGGAGATCAAGTTGGGATTATAGCCTCCAAGCCACCTCACATCCTGTCTATGGATGAAAGGAAAAAGATGGTGGAGAAGAAAGACATGTTCATAGACATTGGAGCATCCACAAAGGAGGAAGTTGAGGAAGCAGGGATACGGATAGGTGACCCAGTGGTGCCTTGGAGCCCATTCAGTGTGATTAGGGATGGAAGGATTGCCATGGGCAAGGCATTCGATGATAGGATTGGAACCTTCGTCATTATGGAATCAATGAGAAGACTCAAAGAACAAGGCATAGCTCACCCCAACAAGATTATCGGGGCAGCGACTGTGCAGGAAGAGGTGGGGCTCAGGGGAGCACAAACCATCGCCCAGACAGTAAACCCTGATGTCTCTATAGTGCTTGAGGTGGATATCGCTGGAGATGTACCTGGAATCAAGCCCCATGAAGCAGCTACCAAGATGGGGGAGGGTCCTGGTCTAATCACCTATGATCGAAGCATGATACCCAATCAGCCCTTCAAGGAGTATGTTATTGATACAGCCAAGCAGGCGCAGATCCCGCTCCAGCTTAGCCAGATGGCGGGGGGAGGAACAGATGCAGGCAGGATTCATGTTAATGCATCAGGTTGCCCAACGGTTGTGCTGACGGTTCCTACGAGGCATATTCATAGCCATGTTGGTTTGTTGAGCCTCAAGGATGCCGAGAACGCAATTAGGCTGTTGGTCGAGTTATTGAAGAAGCTTGACTGGGAGACAGTCAATAGCTTTACCTAACTCTCCATATTTTCTATATCGCTATCTATGAATTTTACCCAATCCACTTTGAGCATAACATAAATTACAATAACTAAGAGGACTGTTGAGGCTACCCCGCCGAACCATCCACTCGAAGCAAAGACATCCATAATTATCGAGTAGCTATATCGCCCAGCGTAGGCTACCGCTGTACACATTATGAATTTCCCAAGGAACATTGCTGCCATCGCCCGCTTCAGGCTATACTTGATCATACCAAGAGGAATCAAGATTAAATCATCTGGGAGAGGCAATACAGCGAACAGGAAGATAATTGTCATCCCATATTTCTGGACGAGAAGCTTGGCTGTCTCCAATCTTTTACCATACTTTTCATCAATCACTCTTCTACCCCCTCTACCAATCAAATAGGCGCTGAACTCACCTATCGTTGAGCCAATACCGCATACCAACCCCAATAAGAGTGGGTTTAGGGTAGCCCCAAAAGCATAGATAGTAACAACGAATGGGACAGGGAAAAAGACGGTGAAGTTACCGAAGAGGGAAATGAAGAAGGCGCCTGCATACCCATATGTCGCGACTATGTTCCCCATCCAAGACCATAAATCTACCAAGGATCGCTTCACCTAATTTAATAAAAGAGGTTCTGCTAACTACCTGTTAAACATTATTAGAAATATCATTGATTTGTCATATTTTTGATGAAAATATTATTACTCAATAGATAATTTCTATTCATGAACAATATTTTAGCCGATTTCGCTGACTATATCTTCAATAGACTAGAGAACGTGGTGGATGGGCTCAAAGCGGAGGAGATGCACTGGAAACCCGTTGAAGAGTCCAATAGCATCTACTGGATACTAACCCATACCACAAGAATCGCCTATCTACTGATACCGCAAGTAATCGATGGAACCTATAACCCGACTGGATGGGACGACGACTATGAACAAAAGAAACACAGCCTATCAGAGCTTCGGGTCGATCTAGAAAAGGGTAGAGAGAAGGTTGTTGGGGGGATCAGAAAATTAAACTTGGAGCAGCTCTCGGAAGAGATCGATATATGGGGCAGAAAGAGACCACTGAAGGAGCCATTGTTCATGCTCCTTGGAGAATTACTGCACCATCATGGGCAGATAGCCATGCTCAGGGGAATATACAAACGAGCTAACGCCGATTAATTAAATCCAGTAGGGCGCAAACACCATTCTCTTCCATGAATCTTTCATCAACAAGTACTGCGTTTGGACAAATCTTCTCAGCAAGCGCAGCAAAAACTCCAGAACCCAGACTATACTTTTCGCCTTCTTGAATCTTTGTTGTTCCAAGACCACAGGATGGAGACTTGCTTTTTAGTATGAATGCGTCTACTTTTTCAATATATCTCAGGTATCCTTGACTGAATGAGACCATCTCCTCACTCAGATCAATTCCAGTGCCATCTTGTATTACCCGAACGCCTTTTTCATCCTTTACAAGATTAATTGGACTTCGGGGTACCCCGAGCCCTATCTCCATCTCGGGACAAACAGACAATATGTCTGATCGAGAGGCTAATTCTCTCAGCCAAGGCGCATCAATCTTCTCACCATTATAGCGGCATGAGTCTAGTCCAAGGCACCTGCTGATGACTATGCGGGTCAAGATAATGAGATAGGGTTGAGGAAATTAATAGGGGTTATTGGTGGGCTTTTTTCTCCCAGATGTCTTTCTGGTCTGGATGCTCCATGAAGAACTTGTCAATGATCTCATTGCATGTTGTTTGAGCCTTGGTTAATGCATCCTTCATATCGATAGTTGTCAGAGCCCCATTCTTTTTGAGGAAGTTTCCATCACAGATCACGTTATCGATATCCCCGGGAGTCCCATAGAGGAATACGCTTGTAATGGGGTCCCTCGTTGGTGTAATATATGGATTCATCAAGTTGAACGAGATTATATCAGCCTTCTTACCCACCTCAAGGCTACCAACCTCAGTATCGATTCCAAAGACCTCGGCACCACCACGCGTAGCAAGCTCAAGCATATCATAGAAACTCGGTCTAGCCGTTCTTCTGCTACCATTTATCATGCCCAAGTACCCACCTGTCTTGGATGCACGCGCCATGACACCGTTTCTCTGTTTCCTAATGAGGTCCGTCATATCATGATAATAATCATCGGTTCCCAACCCAATGGGAATACCCATGTCCATCCAATCGATCAATGGGCTCTCAACGCTGTGACAATGCAGAATAGCCATACCAGTCTCCTTGATCAACTGGAAATCCTTGGCAGTCCCATATGTCAGATGAGCGCCACTCAGTTTTTCATTCATTACACCGAGATCGTATAGGTGTTGGGGTGGGGTCTTTCCATAGAGCTTCTTTACCTGCCTGTACTCACGCATACTCTGGCTCAGGTGAGTAGTCATGAGCAAGTCATGTTTGTCAGTGAACTCTTTCATATCCAGATAGACATCTGGCTCAGTCATATCAGGCGCCTTGGGACACATTAACGTAGTAATCCTACCATCAGCCTTGCCCTCCCAGTTATGGTACAAGTCTTTGGCTCTTTTTACCGCGGCATCCCGTTTCTCTGGAAGATAAACAAACTCTCCATGCTTGAGCTTCTCAAGATCAACATGCTCCACATCCCCAGCGATAATACACCTGTTCCCCGCCTCATTCACAGCACGCGCATAACCATCGGGATAAGTGTAAATCAGCATGCTAGTGGTACAACCACCATAAATGAACTCAGCACAAGAGGCAAGCCCCAACGTCTCCATCTGCTCTGGACGCCTATATCCTTCGAGGGGTAGGTTTGTCTCAAAGAAGTCGCCCATTAGCTCGTATACTCCCCTGAAGTATTGCTGGAGATGGCTGTGAGCATTGACGAAACCCGGCATTACCAAGTGATGGGATGCGTCTATCTGGTACTCTGGATCGGGTGTATTGATGTTTTCACCGATCTCAACAATCTTATCATCTACTATGTAGATGTCGCCTTGTGGTAGAATGGTTTTTTTCTTGTCAAATGCGACAACAAAGCCGTCTTTTATGAGAATATCATGAGTCATCGTCTCAACTCCATTAATTAACAGAGTAGACACCGGTATCCTACTTAATATCATCGCCGAAGATAGATCAATGATAGAGAATTCGGGGTAACAAATGATAAAACACCAAAAGGAATTTCAGAGAACAAGCGTAAATCTAGGCGATTACAATGGCCAATCAAAAAGATGAGGAATCAATAGAACTAATATTCCGAGTACTACAAAAACATGAAAATCGATTCGAGGCCATGGAGAAACGTCTTGAAGAGATTGCTGAAAAGTTCGGAAGGATTTCAAGTAGAACCGCTGAACCACTCCAAAGACCGGAATCACATCATAGCATTATGATTGTTGATGATGACCCCAGCGTTGTCAAAACATTTAGGATGATCTTGGAAAACGCGGGATATACGGTGGATACAGCTAGTAACGCAGTGGATGCTATTCGTAAGGCGAGTAGGATTCATTTCGACTTGGTTATAGTAGATATTAATCTGCCTGATACCCTTGGAGACATTCTCGCTGAACGGTTGATCGAGGTAAACAAGAACCTCAGGATAATAATGATTACAGGCTACAGCAGCTACAAGGAACAAATAGAAAGAAACGAAAAAATCGAGGTAATGATGAAACCCATCAACCCAGATTCACTATTAGCGGCTGCAAGAAAAACACTGCAAAAAAAATAGAGAAAATTATTCAACTTCTCCTACTAAATCAGCAAAGTAATCAGGATCATTACCCAAGTAAATCGGATTAGGCTCACCACATTTTGGGCAATAACGATCCTCGTATCGCAGATGAGCACCGCATTCGTGGATAGCCCAGAGTTGGGCTCCGCAGTTGGGACAATACTTTGC
>CAZZFH010000195.1:0-4970 GCA_964653295.1 uncultured Candidatus Bathyarchaeia archaeon
CGCCCTCGTCGATAATCACTTGGATTAGCCGGGGTATGCTTAGATCAGCAACCACTACCAATCCTAGGAGGATTATCGCAAGCAAGATCTCTCTAAGATATGGCTTGGCGTATCTAGAAATTCGTCTAAGGTCATTCATCTTGTTTTTTTCCTAGTTTTATTAAATCTGCTTTTGTGTTATCCAGAATCCCTTTGAACCGTGTCACTTGATTATCATCAATTGAGTTCCAAGTTAATTCCAGTGAGTCGATTATGCCGGCGAAACTCTCGTAGACATCCTCTGGCATCCCCTTCATTAATCTCCAATAAATCTTCCTGATGGTCCTGTTTCTCTTCCTGAACTCCTCCTCGTGTTGAGGGTGAGAATCTATCTCGTTCAAACCTTTCTCTGATAGCTTGAACCTCTTGATTCCAGCCTCGCCATCATCATACGGCTCGATTAACCCATTCTCCTGTAGATTGCTAAGGAGCGGGTATATGCTCCCGGGGCTGGGTCGCCAGTCTGTGTACTCTTGGATCCGCTCAGTTAGCTCGCTGCCGGATTTTGGTCCGGATCGTAGGAGCACGAGAGACAGGTGGTGTAGCAGTCCTCGGGGGATTCCTATTCTTTTTCTTTTGTGGTGTCTGTGTTCCATTGTCCTCACTCAGGATATCGGATATGATATCATTTTCGATATCGAATGTGATATTGACTTATAAATCTTCCTTAAATCCCTAACTGAGCCGTGCTCCCCACTTATCCCTGAAAGAAACATCGTGGATGCTCTTTCTAGCCTCTTTAGGTTTGGTGTCATCAGAATAGCCTAAAGGAAGTATGGATTCAACAAGGAAATTATCAGGCGCCTTAACGACTTTTGTTACCAGATCCGGATCAGATGGAGTATAAGTGACAGTAGCAAGTCCTCTTTCTTCTGCAGCGAGAATAGCATATGCGATACTCACCCAGACGCTTGGCTTGTAATTAGGCGCAGTATTATCCCCAAGCACAATGAGAAGAACAGGAGCTTGAGTCAACATGGGCTTCGCTGGACTCAATCCCTTAGCATTATACCATTTCTTACGTTCCTCGCTGATAGACTCGTAGAATGCTTGCTCTCCTTTTTCAGCTGCCTCTCTTATCTTCTGCTTCTGAATAGAACTTGAGACTATTATGAATCTCCATGGCTGCATATTACTTCCACTGGGCGCCTGTACGGCTGTCTCCAGAATATATCGAATATCCTCATCTTTGATGGGTTCGGTTTTGAATTTTCGAGCTGTTTTACGTTTGTTCGCTGTATCCAGTATCTTCATGGCATTCCTGAAGCATTGAGATTTTATATTGGTTTGTGCCTCAGCTATTTCTTCTTGTGTCTATGTTCCCTGAAATAGTATGTGATCATACCCGATATGTAGGTGTAGAAGCTCATCTTCACAATGTACCAGTCTTGGAATAGCATCGGGCTTCCTCCCCAGTTTAATGCGGAGTAATTGCGACTGTACAATACAGTCAATGCAAGCAGGCTTACTATTAGGAAGAGTATTCTTGTATTCAGTATCTTTTTCAGTAGATTGGATTGGTCCCTTGGACCTTGGATAGATTCAGGCTTAGTCGCCCCGGGGGGAAACTGACACGCGTTTTCAATCATCCCTATACCTCCCAAAGATCTCCATGGCGAGTTGAGTTGGTGGAACCCATTTATTCAATGACTGAAGACGAATTCCTCTTTCAAGTGCCTCGGCTTCTAGCATGTTTCTGCAAGATGCCTCTAGGTGGCAAGTATCACAGTTACCTTCGTACAGATACCATACCTTCAATCCATTCACCTTACTTATACTGACAACCACAGGGATATCATGAGCAGGACTATGAGCCAGCATCACTCCCTCTACTACGTTTACAGCCTCTATCTCTAGGTTGTTGGTTTCCGCTGCTTCCATGAAAGCTTGTTCGAGTTTATGATCTATAATCTGGTATGCTTTGTGTACGGCTTGTCTGCTTACACCGAGTTCGCGTCCGATGTCTGATTGTGTGAGATTTTGTCTTCTCAGACCCCAGATACTTGCTTCTCTGGGCGTTAGATAACCGACGCGAAAGGTCAACTCAGCTCAAGTAAACCTCTGTCAGTTGACATTTAAAATAATTTGGAATAAAAGAAGGGATTACTGGTATCTACCACGGGCTGTAATAGGCCAGACAGCACAAACTTGGTTGTCCTTTACTACAACGATCTCATCATGCTGATTGACTGTGGTACAGCAATGGTTGGGGGTGAACTCTATCTTTTGTCCCCACCTGAGCTTCTTCCTGTTGGGATCTCCTTCTTTAAAGTAGATGGTACCATGTTCCTCGCTTAATCCGACTCGTTCAAAGTCCAGATATTCACCATCCACCTGTACTAGTACAACAGGCTTAACTCCTGCATGTCCCCCTGACATCACTTTTTCTCCTGCATCAGTAACCACCCGGTTCTCAAAATTATCACTGATAACCTGCGTGAGCACTGTTAGACTGCTCTTGAAATAAACCTCATTAATTAACCTCCAATCATAACCGCTTCCCTCCTTGCCAGCTCCAAAGACAAAGCTGCCTGGCTCAATCTCGGTTATACCCGGATATGTTCCAGTGACCTCATAAGTAGCCGTGCTGCCTGCTGACACTATCTCAACATCGATACCAGCAGCCCTGATAGCCTCAGCAGTACCAACTGTCAGCTTGTTTCGCTCCAGTGCAGTTTCTCTTGGCACGGGGTTCTCATATCCATAGATGCCCCTGAATCTGAGTCCCGGTAGCTTGACTATGCGTTGAGCCATCTTCACAGCATCTATTCCCGGACTAACTCCGCATCTTCCATGGGTGACCTCAATGATCACATCCTGTTTGACGCCCCAGCGCTCGGCGATCCTGCTAATCATCTCAGCCTCCTGCAGATTATCAAGACTGGTGAGTACCTTGCCCTCACCCATGGCAACAGTCATACCCACTAAGCGCTCTAGCTTCTCGGGGTCAGATATCTCTTGACTGATGAGTATGTTCTTGTCCCCGTACAGGATGCCGCTGTTGAGCAGTACTTCTGCTTCACTCAGCTTCTGGGTCATAACCCCACATGCACCTGCCTCAATTAGCTTATTACAGATAGCCGCTGCCTTGAAGGTCTTGGAGTGGGGTCTTACGTTTACCTTTGCTTCCCGTGCAAATTTGAACATCTTATCTATGTTCCATTGAAATTTATCTAGGTCAAGGAGTAATGCTGGTGTAGGCACTTCCTCGACCGTTTTTCCAATTAGTGACATGGGGTAATGTCTGGCTATGTGTGCTTAACAGTTTCCAAGGTGTTAGAAGTAGTCCTTCATCATCTTATCCATCCAATCTGGGATGGTGGCGTCTTTTCTGTCATAGACTGGCACATATGGTTTGATGTCTATCACTGGGGTACCATCAATGGCATCCAATGCACGGACCTTTACGCTGTTCTCGGTTAACTCTATGATCTCTACTGCGGTTACCCCTATCCTGTTTGGTCTATGTCGTGCACGCTGAGCGAATATTCCAAGCAGAGGCATGTCCTGTCTTTCCTGTGGGTGACGTCTGAGGTGTTTCTCTGGGTCGTATTTTGCTTCATGCAAGAATGTGAGAACCAGTAGGTGACTGAATCCTTCGAGCCCAAGAAGCCCCGGCGCGTATTCAGGCTTTAGAATTATCTCAGAAACTACCTCCCCCCAATTCATGTCTACGGGCTCAGTAACCGGTGACTTAACATTGCCAATAATTGTGCATTCCATGCGAAGAAAAGGGGTTAATTAGATAAAAATGGGTGCCTTAGACAGTTACCCTGTATCTGTCCATTAGCTCTTGGCGTTTGCCCTCGTTCCATCCGGTTACATCAGTGTAGTAGCCGGTGATCCTGCTCCAGTGACGCACATTGGTACTCCCACAGTTTGGGCAACCATTCAACATACCAGCCACAGTGCTCTGGCATTGACTGCATACTGTCAGGTCCTTGGTGTAGCTGAAGTAACCTATCTGGCTGTTGCGGCAGATACGCTGGGTAAGCTTGTAGAGTGCCTCTGGGTCGCTACTGCTCTCTCCTACCCATGCGTGGAATATGTTTCCACCGCTTAGGATTGGGAAGAATTTGTGCTCGATGTCAATTTTCTTACCCAGTGGTATCTTGGCGCCAACATAAGCGTGAGTACCATTGCTATAGTAGACGGGTGCGTCTCGCTTCTTTACGAGGCTCTGGATAGTTGTAGTGTCCCCCTTCACCATCTTACGCGCCATCTGCTTATACTCAGGGCTCACGAGGTCTGCAACTGCGAAGGTCTGTGCCGTGGATTCTGCTGGGGTTCTTGCTAGCATCACCTTACCGCCGCTCCTTATCTCCAAGCCTTTCCTAAACTTTTCCATATCAAGCAGAAGCCGTACAGCCAACCTTACTGCATCATCCGACTCATGCAATTGGTTGCCAGTAAAGTATTGGACCATCTCATTGACGCCTATTACTCCGATGACGTTTACCAGTTCATTGAAATCTACCGCTGGTGGACCTTTCTTGCCTGTTCTTGGGTCTTTTGGAGTCTGGGTTGCGAATGGAACCATGTTGCTTCCAATCGCCTTGTCCATCCATCTGCGCTTCGCTTGGAACACGCCCATGGATAGTCTCATATTCTCCTTGGCTAATGCTAGTAGCTTATCATAGTCCCCGTTTGCCTGATAAGCCAATCTTGGCATGTTGAGGCTTACTACTTGCCAACCGCCCATGCTGAAGTGCATACCGTCTTGGAACCAGAGCTTCTCGTTGAAGTGCTCATCTGTCTCAGGTGTGTTTGCGAACTGGTAGGCACAGCATTGGTAGCAGCTGATACCGTTACCATATCCCCTGTAGGCTGGTAGCATGTTGTCGAAGTATGGTGCCCCGAACTTGGATACCGCTTCGTGTACTAGTAGCCAGAGGTCATCGTATTCTGGTTTGAAGAACTCTGGTGAGACA
>CAZZFH010000196.1:0-4943 GCA_964653295.1 uncultured Candidatus Bathyarchaeia archaeon
GAAAAAAATAAAGAGAAAGTTAATTATTTTGATAGCCTATTTGGTTTAGTTATTATAATTATAGCTTTATTAGTATATTGGTATGGTTCATATAAATTCAATTTTTTAGAATATCACATTATATCTCTACCTATATTATGTATTGGTGTCACATTATTATTATTTAATCAAGAAGCAACCATGATACTTATTTACCCTCTTTCTTTGTTAATATTTTTATTACCTCCACCACTAGACGTAGTATATAATATCGGAGGTAAACTTGCTAATATAAACACATATCTTTCCTATACTGTCCTTAAAGTTTTCAGGTTACCTGTAGAGTTATCTTATGATTATGGCCCGCCAAGTCTGATATTGGAATCACTAAAAAACAGTCAAACAGCTTTTACAATAGATGTACCCTGTTCAGGAATATACACCTTAATGAGCTTTGTATTATTTGCATCTTTTCTAATTATAATTTCTAAAACCTCAAAAATGAGAAAAATATTTCTCTTCATAACAGGTTTCATAATATTCGATATTCTAAATATATTAAGAATCATTCTAATAATATTCGTCGCACATTTTTACAACACGCAAATTGCGATGAACATATTTCATCTTTTCGCAGGAATTATTTTAACATTCATAGGAATGATCATCACATTTAGTATTGCAGACAGGCTACTGAACATTAAATTCATAATCGATAATCCAAATATTAATTGCCCAAAATGTAGTGAATATGAAAGAAAGAATACACCCTTTTGTTTAAATTGTGGAAACCATTTAAACGACTCCAAGATTGTACTCGATAAGATATTCTTAGGAAAAGCGTCTATCTTGATCATTGCCTGTCTTATTGCAGTAGTAAGTATTAATATCCCTACACTTACAACAGCCACTGGCGAAGTTGGCATAGATTCTATCATATCCATGGAGAATGCAACCAACATATTACCCGAGATTGAAAATTACAAGTTAATGTATGTGTATCGCGACAAGGAATATGAAAAGATAGCAGATCAAGATGCATCGTTAGTTTATGCCTATTATCCACGACAGATACCCGGCAACAAGTCTAGCGTTTTTGTGACCGTCGGAGTTGCAGATACAATATCAAACCTTCACAGCTGGGAAGTATGCTTCATAACCTGGCAAACCGCTCAAGGAAGACAACCCCTAGTAAAAGTACTCGAACAAAGGGATATAATATTAAATCAAAACACCTCAAAAGCAGCCCGCTATCTAGTGTTTTTGAACGAGAACGACATCATCCAGAATACACTATACTGGTACGAAAAAGCCACCTTCAGCTACGGCATGACATTAATGCAAAAATACGTGAGAATCAGCTTAATAATATTTCAAGAAAACACAGATACCTATAACACAGTGGAAAACGAATTATTCGAGGTAGGACAGAAAATCACTACCTTTTGGGAGCCAATAAAAAGCCAATCACTAATCTCCCTAGGAGTTCCAGCTTTACAGTTATCACTTATTATACTAACAATATCCGCAGTGATAATCAAAATAACACAGTATGCAAAAGAATCCTCCTGGAGGAACACCAATCAAAAACTGTTCCTAAGGATCGCCTCTGAAGAAGAAAAAAGAATTCTACAATCAGTCCAGAAAATGACCAATACACCTGTTCAAACCAAGGATATAAAAGACGCAGTTTATCAAGACTCGGGACAGGACCTATCCCTAGAAGACATAAACGATTACCTATCTAGATTAGAAAAATACGGTTTCATACGAAGGAAAATTTTAGATATCGATAATAACCCGAAAATATTCTGGAAATAATACTAAATATATTACTATTTAAAAAAAAGGAAAAAATTTCCTTGGAACTATTACTCAAAGAGATGCATTAATACTATCAACATGTGGTTGAGCCACTCACCACAACTAAATAAGTTGAGAAAAATAATTTAGAACATAAATGGATATACAATAAATGTTAATGAAAAAATTTAAAGTTCATTAAGTATTTTACGCATGTTTTTTCCTGTAGAGGAAGCCACCAGCCATCGCTATCAAGCTTGTGACAGTTCCAAGTGGTACCTCAGGTATCTCAAAGAATGTCAACTGAACCGTATTTTCATCTCCTCCTTGATCAGGGTCAAGTATGTAGACAGTATAAGGTCCATTCCAGTTAGCTATCGTATTGTCGGCAATTTTTGCATCGATATCGGTTTTAATTGTTAGAAGTACACCTGAATCATACGAAGGATACGCCCCACCACCCGTCGGGTCACTCACATCACTGTAATACCATATAGCGTGCTGTATTTCTTCCCAACCAGCCGTTGGCCAAGTACCCGAATGCCATTCATTCATAAGGTAATTAATTACCTTCAAGTTCTCGTCAGTCATATATGGCGGAAGATTTGGATCATCGCTTGCGACTACAACCCTATCCGGTGTTTGTGCCCAAAAAATCCCCGAGTCAAGGCAGAATGCAGGAACCCAATCTACCTTTGTTTCCCCGCCCTCGTCCCATTGAAGTTTTAGGTTGAAGTAAGCATTGGCCGTATGGTCACTATCCTTGAAATATGTCCAGTCTAGTATCGTGACAGTGACTCCTACCGGCGGCGTATCTGCAAAACCAAATATAACAGAACCAGAAAAACCGCTTAAGGCAACACATAGCAACAGGATTAATATCGTTTTCTTTTTCATGAGTATTTCACATCTAATCGTCAGACAACTATGATTCATCGTACAAGTATTTATGTATTGCAGTAAAATAGATTCTTAAAATACTTCTTTAAACTATCTGAATTAAAGCATTCTTAAAAAATCTATATATAATATCTATACAATTGCGCGCGCAAGTGAAAAAAGGGCGTATTTCGTGCGTTTCCACCCGAAGATAATTTTAATGCTTAAACTGTGGTGGTTCCTTCAATAAAACGAATGAAAGACTAAGAAGATACTCAACGTTCAGACCAGCGGGATCGATACGCTTCAACGCCCCGTTCGCATCCACGGCTGTGTCCATGGACATCGAAGCCACGGTCCATTTCCTCATCAAGAACATAATCGTCGTGAAGAAGAGATGAGCTAAAAAAATACTCGGAACTTCACCGAGCCTCAAAGAGGCCATGAACCAAGCCATAACGGCGGGTGTAAAGCTGATAGTATCCGAGCAAAGCTGACAGCTCCTAGGCCTTAACCATGGCGACTTCGAGGATAGCGCCAATGTCGCAGGGCGCTACATCCTCCCTGTAACTGACACGGTTCAATCTTCTCATTTTATCTTTTACATGCCTGAACTTATTAGCTAACGCGCGCGCCAGTACAAAAAAAGGTAGGGGGGGTCAAGCATCCACCTGTGAAAAACCCGCCAAACCACGGAAGCAACCCGAATAACCCGCCAACCCGATTCCATTCCAGGTAAAAACACTGGCAATTCCAAGAAAACCATGGAGTGATAGGGAGTCATTCCTCAAAGCTAGAAAAACCCCCCTGCAACCAAAAGGGACCCTAAAAAATCCCCAACATGACCACATTCATACTAAAAAGGGCACGAAAGCAAACTAAAAACGCGCGCGCAGCTAACTAAATTATTTAAATTTCTCAGGAACACCTATCTACGATCACCATGAGCGAGAGGATTCTCGAGAAGCTGAGGGAGGCCGTCTGGTACTTCGATGAAGACGAGGTGAAGAGGCTCTCCGAAGAAGCGGTAAAAACTGGGCTTGACCCCGTCGAGGTCCTAGAGGAGGGACTCGCCAAAGCCCTAAGAGAAGTGGGGAACCGCTTCGGGAACGGCGAGGCCTTCATAACCGAACTCATCGCCTCAGCACAGGTTATGGAGGCAGGAGCGGAGATCCTCAATCGCGAGATCGTAAAGCGAGGCGTGACCCGTAAATCCGTCGGCAAGATTCTCATCGGAACCGTAGAGGGAGACATCCACAGCATCGGCAAAAACATAGTCAAAACGATGCTAACCGCTGCAGGATTCGAGGTAATCGACCTCGGTGCCGACGTGAAGTCAGAGGAAATCGTCAAGAAGGTGAAGGAGCTCAAACCCGACATACTTGGACTCAGCTCCCTCATGACCACCACGATGGTAAAGCAAAAAGAAGTCATCGACGAGCTGAAGAAGGCAGGGCTTAGAGAGAACGTCAAGGTAATCGTGGGAGGCGCCCCCGTCACCGAGGCATGGGTCAAAGAGATCGGAGCCGACGCCTGCGGCCTCGACGCCAGCAGCGCCGTGAAGAAAGCCCTCAAACTGATGGAGGCAGCCGATGGTCGAGTTTAAACTACTCTCGAAAGATGATAAAGAGGCAATCCACGGGGCATCCCTCGAAGTACTCCAGAAGACAGGGGTGAAGGTGACAAATGACCCCGCCCTAGCGATCCTCAAGGAAGCCGGCTGCTCCGTCGACGGCAACATCGCCCGAATGTCCCCCGCCCTGATCCAGGAAGCCCTCAAGAAGGCCCCGGAGTCCTTCCATCTACACACGAGAGACGGGAGCCGCCAACACACCGTAGGCGGATCAGAGGTCATCTACAACCCCGGCTCCGCCGCGATCTACTTCATCGACCGCAAGACGCACGAGATGCGCAGAGCCAACACAGCGGACTTCAGGGACCTCGTGAGACTCACGGACGCCCTCGAGCACATCCACGCACAGAGCACCGCCATGGTCCCCGCCGACGTACCAGAGATCATCTCCGACCTCTACAGGCTCTACATCATCCTGACAAACTCAAACAAGCCAATTGTAACAGGGGCATTCACAAAAGAAGGACTCCTCGACATGGCCAGGATGCTCGAGGCGGTAGTAGGAGGACCCGAAGAGCTCAGGGAGAGGCCAAGGGCGATATTCGACTGCTGCCCCTCCTCACCCCTCATGTGGAGCGACGTCACCTGCCAGAACCTCCTCGACTGCGCCGAGCACGGGATACCGGCTGAAATCATCCCAGCCCCCCAG
>CAZZFH010000197.1:0-4930 GCA_964653295.1 uncultured Candidatus Bathyarchaeia archaeon
TACTAGCCCAGTTCCCAGAGACATTCGAACGCGCAGTAGAAGAACTCCAACCAGCCAACCTCACAGCATACGCCAACACCTTGGCTGACAAATTCAACAGCTTCTATGCGACACAAAACGTGCTTAAGGCAGAGACACCGGGACTAAAAGGAGCAAGACTCCAGCTAGTGGACGCTACCAGAATAACCCTGAGAAACACATTAACCATACTGGGCATAGACTCTCCAGAGCAAATGTAATCAGATCTCAGCTACTTTCTTCATATCCTTCTCTAAATCACCGAGTAACTGCCTGCGATAAATAGCGGCAGCAGGATGATACAGGGGAACCACCTGTACTTTTCCCCAAGAAGTCTCCACCTCATAGGCATTACCATGAGCATCTCCTATAACCACATCCTCTAAACCGTATCTTGACTGGAAATAAGCCAAGGCGCTGTTTCCCATGGGGGCTATCACCTTGGGTTTGATGATCTCTAGTTGACGCATCAAATAACTCTCACAGGCTCTCACCTCTGCCTTCTTGGGGCGTCTATTCCCCGGGGGTCTGCATTTCAAGATATTTCCTATAAAGATTTCCTCTCTCTTCAAACCCGCTGAATCCAATAATCCATCAAGCAGCTTCCCAGCAGAACCAACAAAAGGCAGCCCAGATTCATCCTCCTTTCTACCCGGTGCCTCCCCAATTAAGACGATACTAGCATCGAGGCTACCTGAGCCCAGTACAACGTTCTTCCTATGGTCTCCCAGAGCGCAGTCAAGGCATGATCGCGCCTCTGACGTAATCTGATTCATCTGCTCTGTTTTCTTTTTCTTACTCGAAGTATACATCAGACCACGCCTAGATCCTTGAGCTCTCTAAACCTATCCTCAGATATGCCAAGTAACGCGTTTAAGACCTCGTATGTATTCCCCCCAAGGCTCGGAGCAGGACCACGTGGCTTTGGCTCAGTCATGGACATCTTGATAGGGTTTCCCTGAACCTTTACCAAGCCGAGTCCTGGTTGTTCCATCTCCAGAACCATTTCCCGTGCACCTTGGATATGAGGATCTTCTGAGGCTTCCTTGATATCATAGATAGGACAACTAGGTACTCCTGCATGGGTCAATATTTCCTCTATCTCGGCTTTTGTTTTCTCCTTGCTCCAATCTGCAATAATCTCTTTCAGTGGCTCATGGTTCTTCACCCTCAATGGATTGGATTTGAATCTCGGATCATCGCCCAAGTCTAGACCAGTTGCGTCTAGAAACTTCATCCAGAGACTATCATTGGCTATCCCGATGACCATCCAGCCATCCTTTGCCTCAAATGTATCATATGGATAGATGAACTCGTACCTATTCCCAATCCGCTCAGGAACATGCCCATCCACATAATAGACCTGAGGAATGTTCTCCAGCGCCGCGAAAACACTATCCACGAGGGAAACATCCACAAGCTGACCCTCCCCGGTCTGACCACGAATCTGCAGAGCAGCCAGAATCCCCACAGTACAGAATAGGCTACTCAAAATATCCCCAATGGCAGTACCAGACCTAGTAGGAGGACCACCAGGCCAACCAGTAATACTGAGTAAACCACCCATAGCCTGCCCAATAATATCATATCCCGGTCTGAGCCTATAGGGACCAGTCTGTCCAAACCCCGATATAGCTGAGTAAATGATTTTGGGGTTGATCTTTTTCAGCTCATCATATCCTAATCCAAGCCTTTCCATGGTTCCGGGTCTAAAGTTCTCAAGAACCACATCGGATTGTTTCACGAGTTCCTTGAATATCTCTTTTCCTTCCCCTGTTTTGAGGTCGAGTGTGATGCTCTTTTTACCTCTGTTGAGATTCACATAGTACATTGATTCATCACCTATGAATGGGGGGAACTGCCTGCTATCATCTCCACGTTTGGGTATCTCGAGCTTGATCACATCGGCACCCATATCCGCCAACAGCATCCCAGCGAATGGACCAGCAAGTACCCGGCTCATATCCAAGACTCTTATGCCTAGGAGAGCATCATCTCTGAACATGCTCTCATTTTCTATGTGTAGGAATAAAAGACCTGCTGAATTAAGAAAAAATGAATATCTAATCGATACTCATAACGGCCACATAGACCGCTGGGACTTCTCTGCTGATGCTTAGTACTGAGCCTTGGCTTGGTCTTAGCTCAATCCTGAATGTCTCATAGGAGTGGACATAGAGATCTGTTCTGTTTACCACAGCTGGGTCAACCCCATTATTTGGTATCTCTGTGAAGTCGATATCGACCCTATACTTCTCTCCAACCTCCATCAATGTGTCGCCGTCACCATTTACGCAAGTCATGGTCATGATTGTTCCATTCACATTGTAAAGCTCTCCATGGTGTCTCTCGTTTGTAAATGTAGCAACTAGCCTGCCATCAGATATGTCGATTGGGCTATGTCCTTGACTGAGCTTGAGATAGAATGTGAGTTTTGTCATGCAGATATCGCTCTGAGAGCCTCCAGTGACGTTGGCGAAGTTGGCTACCACGCTGTTATCTATTAGAAGCGATGAGGTTGCTTCGCTCATCCCTGTAGCGATCACCGACTGAGCCTTCTCTGCTGTAATGAATCCCATGTTTAGAATAACGAATGCAAATGCCGCTGCAGTGATTACGAATGCAACTAAAATAATCGCAGTCTCTATCCCTGTCATTCCGCGACGTTCTCCCTGTTTATTGATCATACACTGTGTCACCGTAACCTTTGAGTTCATCACGTCTCATGGTTTTATATAGAAAATGTAGGCATGACATGGAACAAGAATCGTGGACCCATGTCGTTAGCGTTAAAACCTCACCTATACACAATTAAATGAATATCATGAGTGAGCCAAGACCCGCATCAAAGATATGGCTAGAAACCAGCGAGGGATATGTCTTCGGGCCGGGAGTCTACAATCTTCTGAAAGCAATCAAGGAGAAGGGAACCCTTAAAGAGGCAAGCCAATCCCTGGGCATGAGCTACCGCTATGCATGGGGGCTTATCAAGAAAGCAGAAGAAAAACTCGAAGCCCCACTAATAGACGCAACCAAGGGCGGTAGACGAGGCGGGGGAAGCAGCAAGATCACTGAACTTGGGGAGCACTATATCATGGATTTTGAGAAGATACAGCGGATGTGGGATGATTTCAGGGATCAGTATAACAACTCTGCCCTCATCGAAGCAAAGGTACTCGAATCAGAAGGAGACCTAGTTCTAAAAATAAACGAGAACATCATCTTGGAGCAAATGAATGGGTTTATTGAGGGTGATTCTGTGAAGCTCAGGGTCATATTAGCCTAGGCTATTCATTAGGATCTCAACAAAGTGTCTAAACTTTTCCTCTATATTTACCCCTGACTGTGTTATCCTGTAGCATTGCTTTATATCGTCACTGCCTTCTGGGCATTTCCGGATATATCCGAGGCTGCAGAGATCATTCAGGTGGTGGTATACGTTTCTGATGTCATTATCGTTCATGTAGGTGTAGAACTCGTTTTTCAGGCTCTGCCATATATTGTACCCATAGGATTCCTGTCCATATTGTTCATTGTTGTAGATTACTGCCAAGATCTTCATCTTGGTGGCTCCGCATGTTCCTTTGGGTTTTGGCACTGGGCTACTCCTCGAAATTCTTAAATAAAGACCAGATTATATATAATTTACGTATGGGTAAATTATCCATATTTATTCTGGTGGAAATAAACAAAACTGGTGTGTAAGCTGTCAAAAAATAACAACTCACAATGCCCAAGATGTTCAAGCACTGAACTAATCAATGATCAAGAAAACGGGGAAACCGTATGCAGCAAATGTGGGCTAGTAATAGAAGAAGACGCTGTCGATATGGGTCCAGAGTGGCGAGCATTCACTCCATCAGAAAGAAACAACCGGCAGAGAACCGGTCTTGGAATGAGCTATACCCTCTACGATAAAGGTTTATCAACTGTCTTCAAGGGAAACAGGGACGCTTATGGAAACCCACTCAAGGATGATATTCGAATCAAGATGGATCGCCTACGTAGATACGATAACAGGAGCAAATTCGATGAGACTTGGCGTCGAAACCTAAGCATAGCCATGGCTGAACTCGATAGGATGACAACTACTCTTCATTTACCCCAAAATATCAAAGAACAGTCTGCTCTCCTATACCGAAAGTCGCTCAAACTGGATCTAATCAGAGGAAGAAGTATCGATGCATTTGTATCTGCAACAATTTATGCAGCTTGTCGCCAGAGCAATCTACCGAGACCCTTGAAAGAGATATCCAAACTTTCAACACGAGAACATGGGGAGATCGCGCGAACATATCGCTTGCTTCTTCGAGAAATGAAACTGAAGATGCCCATTGATGATCCAATGAAGTTCATACCAAGCATAGCAAGCAAACTGAATCTCAAAAGAGACACAGAACAAATGGCGGTAGAAATACTGGTTAGGGCGAAAAAGCGGAATAGTCTGAGTGGAAAAGATCCAAGAGGTCTCGCCGCGGCTGCTTTGTACATGGCGTGCATTAAGAACGATGATAAGCGTATTCAGAAAGATGTTGCAGACGCAGCGGGAACCACAGAGGTTACACTGCGCAACAGGCTCAGGGGTCTTGAGAAAGCGGTTAGAGACTTTAACATACTTGATCAGACCGTTAGGGTCTAGGTTATTGTCTTAACTTTCTTATTTTACGAATCCAAAGAGTATGTATTGAGTTGATTTAATGGAAAAAATACCAGGATTAGAGAAAGCGTTCCAGAAAGCAAAAGTGGTCTTCATGACAACCTATGATGGGAACAAGGAAAACACCAGACAGATGACAAATTTCAACGAGGACTTGGAAGGCATCATATGGTTCCCGACAGAACGAGATACTAAAAAAGTAAAAGACATCGCAAAAAATAACAAGGTTCTTCTCACGTTCCCTGCTGAGAAACG